>VSPW01000056.1 GCA_009775535.1 Muribaculaceae bacterium | reverse complement strand
CTGCTTCCGCTGCTTCTTTTTCTTGCGGCTTTAGTTCGTTAATTATTTTATTTACAACGGCATTCCTTTCGTACTCATCCATTTTTGACAGTTTCAGAAGCGAGTCCTGTAGCTGTACGTTCTGTGCATATATAGTAAGGTTGTCCAGGACATCGCTACGTTTTTTGAGGTTGTCGAAGCCGGGATAGTCAGGAGGAAGCAAAGGCATCGCTTCCGAGAAGCATGGTTGGGCCTTTATGTAATCGTGCCTGTCGAAATATATGTTGCCAAGTGTGATTTGGGTGATGGCTTTTTCTATACCGTTGCGTGTGCTGTTCTGGGCTGCAAGTATATAGTTCTCTATAGCATTTGCCGTATCCGCGCGTGACAAGTAGAGGTTGCCTATTGCATAGTATACCTGGTCGAGGTATTCTTTGTTGCGGTCATATTTTACCATCTTTTTGAGCGCCTTCACTTCCGGTCCGATGTCCTGTCCGGTGTATACTTCGCTTTGGGATATCCTTGCATTGAATTTTGTACGGTAATTGGCAGAGGATGAACTTCCGGCCTTTTTGAAGGCTTCATATGCGAGTGCTTTCTCCCCGTTTCGGGAATAAATCTGTCCCAGCAGGAAGTTGAGGCGGGTCTTCTGGTGTTTGGATGAGCCTTTTAAGGCATTCTTTATGTATGGCACGGCATCGGCATACGAACCGGTATGCATATAATAGTCGGCATATGTGTAATTGTACAGGCTGCTGAGGGCCGCACTGGTAAGTTGGTCGGGCTTTATCCTCACCAGGATTGTCTCCGCTTCAAACATCCAGTCGAGATTTATGTAGCATCTTGCCTGCCATAGCCGTGCTTCGGTGACTGTTCCGGGAAGCCATGTGAAGTGTTTGGCTATATAGGCGAATGTGGAAGCCGCACCGCCAAAGTCACCGTTGTAATATTGTGAGCGGCCCATCATGAGCCATGCGTTGTGTAGGAACGGATTGTATTCGCTTCGTTTCATCCAAGCCTTGTATTCAGGGTCAGATGATTTACCGCTTTTGCGGGCCGGGCGTTTCTTGATGGACCTCAGCTGGATTGCCTTCTGGGCCTTTTCGATTGAACGGTTGAAGTCTCCTGCAGGCTGTGGCGACTGCGGGCGGGTTCTTGCTGACGAAGGGTGTACGAACAGCATTTGTGAATAATCGTCCTCATAGGTGGATTCCATTTCCTGTAGTGTCTCCTTGAAATGGGTGTCGCCGTTGTAGTATATGTTGTAGCGGGTGATGAATGCCTGGTAGTTCCTGGACAGTGCGGTGTTTTTTGATGGGCCGCAACTGCTCAGCAGCGATATCATTATCGTTGCTATGGCAAGCAGGTAGTGGTAGGCAGGAATCTTTGCAGGTCGCATCATCACCAATTATAACGTATGATCACTCGGTGTTATTGCCGCTGTCTACTGTTGTCTCCTTTTTTGACGGTGCGTCAGGGTAGGATATGCGTGAATGGTATATTGTCTTTAACCGGCGAATGAAAGCCTCTTTTATCATATTTATATCGCGGAAAGATAGCGGGGAATCGTTATGCAGCCCGTCGGCAATCTGTCCGTCGATGATTTTGTTGACCAGATTGGATATTGCATCCGGAGTGTGTTCCTTGAGTGAACGGGATGCCGCCTCGACAGCATCGGCCATCATCAGTATGGATGTTTCCCGTGAACGGGGATTCGGGCCAGGATATGTGAACGGGGCAGGGTCTACGTTCTCATCGGGGTGTTGGTTGCAGTATGTATAATAGAAATATTTGGCTTTGCCAGCTCCGTGGTGTTCACTTATGAAGTTTCTTATCACTGACGGCAGGTTTGCCTTGTCGGCTCTGCGGAGGCCGTCTGTCACATGATTTATGACAATTTCGGCGCTTTTGACCGGGGATAGGGCTTCGTGCGGGTTCACTCCGCTCTGGTTCTCGGTAAAGAATGCCGGGTTTGACAGTTTCCCTATGTCGTGGTACAGGGCCCCTGCACGTACAAGCTGTACGTTTGCCCCTATTTTTAGTGCCGCGTCGCTGGCCAGGTTGCTTACAGCCATTGAATGTTGGAATGTGCCTGGGCAATTATCGCTGAGCTCCCTCAGGAGAGGATGGTTTATGTCGGCAAGCTCTACAAGGGTCACCACAGATATAAGTCCGAATGCTTTCTCATAGACAAACATCAATATGTATGCGAATGACGTAAGCACGGCGCTTATGGTTATGTACGCAGCTATACGCCATGATATGCCTTCCATTGAGCCGTTGAGCATAAGTTCAATGGCCAGGTAGCTAATCCAGTATGTCACAGCCACGAATACTGCCGTACGCAGCAGTTCTGACCGTTTTGAAAGCTGTTCCAGTGTGAAAACGGCGGCACAGCCTCCTGCAAGCTGCATGAATATGAATTCAAGGGTGAAAGGAGCGAAGGCCGCACAGAGCATCACTTCGGCAATGTGTGTAAAAATGGCAGTACGCGCATCGAAAAACACCAGTATCAGTATCGGTACAATGGAGAAAGGTACTATATATATGCCGTTTGGAATGAAGTGGTTCATGGCTACGGCAAAGATAAAGAATACTGTGATGAGAAGGATTACGGACAGGAACTGCCTTTTGTCCTCATATACATTTTTAGCGAAAGATGCCAGATAGATGGTGAGCGCTACGAATATTAGCAGGACAAATGCTCCTTCGCCCAGGATAAGCAGCAATTGTGACTGTATCTCGGATGAGTTGCGTTCGGACAGCATGCGTTCATATGTAGCCAGGTTGATGCAGTCCTGTGCGCTGACTATAGCTCCTTTGTCGATGATGGTTTGTCCTTGCTGTATCACGCCCAGGTCGATGGAATACGGCAGGAGTTCTTGTTCATACATGCGTTGCGACATTTCCTGGTCGTATACGATGTTGGGCGTCATGATGTTGAGTGCAGCCTGGCGCAATGTCTGGTCGTGGATTATTCCTGATACGGTCTGTTGGACGTGTTCCAGCGAAGTCATTTCGTTCACGCCTTTGCGTGACAATACATTGTTCCTGTTCCGCAGCCTTAGTGAGTCTGATGTCCCGGGTATCTTGTCACGTTCATCGGAGGATGGGATGACCCCTCTGGAGTACATGTTGCGCACAGCCGGCATCACCAGATTGGCCTGGAAGGCGCCGATTTTTTTGTACAGTGAATCGTTTATCCTGTCCAGTATGCTTTCATCACGTGTGTATATCGGTATGAATGCTTTGTTCAGGGAGTCCCTGGCTTGCCTTATACGTGATGAGTCGGGGTGTATCGGTATGTCGAACGGGGCTACCAGCTGTGCATATGTCCATGGGCGGCCTTGCTCGTACCTGTACATGTTCTGTTCCTGGCGGGGATAGAAATATGTCACCAATATAGTCGCTGCTGCCAGGATGGTTATGTGTATAAGTCTGTTGTTAGGGAATTTCATTCTGCCTGTCTTTGTTTAATAAATGGGTTCAAGAGACCCTTATTGCCTGTTTTACCCCCTTGAGCTTTTTTACCTTGTCGCATAGGGAGTCAACGGCTGATGCATCTGATACCCTGACACGCAGGTCGCAATGGAACACTTCGTTCTCGGCCTGTATGTCAAGTCCGCGTATGTCGATTGCCAGATGGGTCGATATCATTTGTATGAGTTCCTGCAGTATGCCGAAACGGTCGATGCCTTCAATCATTATCCTGGCTAGGAACTGTATGGATGTCGGCTGCCATTTGACGGCGATTATGCGGCTTCCGTAGCTTGCTTTCAGCGCCAGAGCCCTAGGGCATTTGAGCGCATGTACTTCTACATCGCCGTTATCGTTGATGTACCCCATGACCTCATCGCCGGGAATGGGGCAGCAGCAGTCTGCGAAGGTGAAGTTTGCGTTACCGTTGTGGTCGTATTTTAGTTCGTATGTCTTTTTCGTGTTGATTTTAGGCTTTTCCGTTGTGGCTTCAGGCTCTTTGTTTTCAGCCGATGAACGTCCGAAACGTAATATTTTGCTTAATATGGAAGGTGCGGTCGCAGAGACCTTTCCTTGCGCCTTTTTCAGCAGGTCGGCCATATATGGCTCGATCACCCCCTCGCGGCTGCCTATTATATAATAAAGGTCGTCTCGTGATGATGCATGGAATATGCCTATAAGCTTGGTCATCACTGCGCTGTCAAGTTCAAGCTGATGTTCTTTAAGGAAATTGTCGATCATTTCCTTTCCTTGGTTCACTATCGGCTGGCGTTCACGTTGCAGTGCTTTGCGGAGTCGGGTCTTTGCCTTTGCCGAGGCGAGGAAGTTTATCCATTCCGGATGGGGGGACTGGGATTGTGAGGTAAGGACCTCTACCTGGTCGCCGGAACTGAGTTTATGGCTTAGCGGTACGAGCTTATGGTTTACTTTTCCGGCTATGCAGTGGGAGCCTAGTTCGCTGTGCAGGTTGAAGGCAACATCCAGCACGGTCGATTCGGACGGCAGTGTCAATAGCTCCCCAGTAGGGGTGAATACACCTATCTCGGATGCGAATAGGTTGAGCTTCAGTGTGTCCAGGAAATCGAGTGCGCTTGGTTCCGGATTGTCCAGTATATCCTTTATTGTACGTATCCAGGCTGTGAGTTCACTTTCTTCATCGCTTTCGCCTATTTTGTATTTCCAGTGTGCGGCGAATCCTTTTTCTGCAATTTCATCCATCCGGCGGCTGCGTATCTGTACTTCTACCCAATTGCCGTCCGGGCCCATTACAGTGAGGTGTAGAGCCTGGTATCCGTTTGCCTTAGGCACGCTTATCCAGTCGCGTGTACGGTCTGGATGCAGCCTGTAAAGGTCTGTTATGGCCGAATATATGTTCCAGCATATCTGTTTTTCCATTGACTGGTCGTCGCAGTCAAAGATTATCCTCATGGCGTACAGGTCGTACACATCCTCAAATGGTATATGTTTGGTCTCCATTTTCCGCCATATAGAATACACTGATTTTAGCCTGGCCTTGGCTTCATATTTCAGTCCCATCGTGTCAAGCCGTTCCCTGATAGGCTGGGAGAAATCGTTGTAGACGGCGCTGCGCCGTTCCTCGCTTTCAGCAATCTGCTGCGATATGCGTTCGTATGCGGCAGGATGTTCATATTTGAAGCTTAGGTCTTCAAGCTCCGTCTTTATCTCAAAAAGGCCCAGGCGGTGGGCAAGTGGGGCATATATATATAACGTCTCCCCGGCTATCTTATATTGTTTGTTCGGGGCCATTGACCCCAGTGTGCGCATATTGTGTAGGCGGTCTGCCATTTTTATAAGCACCACCCTTATATCTTCGTTCATGGTCAGGAGCAGTTTCCTGAAATTTTCGGCTTGCAAGGAGGCCTTTGCGCCAAATACGCCTCCGGAAATCTTTGTGAGGCCTTCTACAATCTGGGCGATTTTGCTGCCGAAGTGTTGCTTTATATCATCCACGGTGTATTCCGTGTCCTCGACGACATCGTGCAGTAAGGCGGCACAGATTGACGTTGACCCTAGCCCGATTTCCTGTGACGCTATTTTAGCCACTGCGATAGGGTGCAGTATATATGGTTCGCCAGAACGCCGACGGATGCCTTTGTGGGCTTCTTTTGCGAAACGGTATGCGCGTTCAATTATCTCCACTTTTTTCCTGTGATTGCTTGCCAGGTAGCCGTTGAGGACTTCCTGGAACGCCAGATCTATCATACGGTCCTCTTCTTCGGGCGACATCATACGAGGGGCGGGGTTGGCTGTCATGGTGATATATGGTTGTATTAGAGTCTGATATCTCAATATATATTAAAAAACAAAGTTAGTAAAAACTCTGTAAATACAACCTCTGTGATGTGCTAAAAACTAAATAGAGAGCTGTTTTGTGTTAAAATCAGTTAAACGGCTGTGTGCTGAGAGTGGGGATGCTATTTTTTCTGGACAATATGTGCCTGTATGCATACGGGAGTATGGCACATCCGGTAATGGCCGGTATCCACCATCCGCCCAGCCATTTGCCTGCGATGGATACAGCTGTTGCGGCTATCCCGAAAAGGCATAGGCCGGTTATGCCTTTGCCTATCGACATCCTATATCTGAATCGGTAAACGTATCCGGTGATTATGGTGTATGCCATATACCAAAGTATATAGGCGGCACCAAGTCCGCTATATCCCCACGTATCGAACATTACGATATTTAGGCACAGCCCTATCGCTCCGCTGGTCAGTTCAGTGAATATATATATCTTTCCGTCTCCTCGGGCCAGGATTGTATATGACATGCACCAAGATACCGCGCGGAAAAGCATCCCGGCTGCAGCTAGAGTGACATATCCGTCGATCACTTCAAATCCAGATGAATACAATACCTGTAATATAGGCTTTGACATTGCTGTGAACAGGCATATTACTGGGATAAGAATCCATAAAGCTATCGACATTTCATGGGATACGAGCGTGGAAGCGCGCTTTGTGTTGTGTATCTGGGCGGATAGGCGCGGAAAATATTCTACAGATATCGCAGTGAATATCATCCCGACATATGTGTTCACCACATTATATCCCGCCTGGAAATAGCCTAGTGTGTCTGTAGAGTATCTGGAGCTTAGATAAGCAGAGAATGCATAGTTGAGGGCCATTGTGGTGAATAGGGAGACGGTGATATATGCACCGAGGACTATAAACCGGCGTCCGGTGGAGAGGGTCTCCTTTATTGTCGTTGGGCAGTGCTGTGATGACGGACTATTCCGGTGGCGTAATGCGGCCGATGCCAAGGTCGCTGCGATTGAAAATATTAATATGACAGGGACAATGCTCGACATGCGAAGCAAGTAGAATAGGGGGATTGCCGCGGCCATCCCTAAGGCTGACCCCCATAATGAAGCCGATGCCATCCGTTTTAATAGTCCCAATCCTTGCAATATTGCCAGTTCACAAGTCTGCAATGAATAAAGCAGCACGCATACCGATAATATGCGGAATGCATAGGAATGGCTTCTTTCCCCGAAAGCCCAATCGCTCAATAACGGTGCGGATAAGAACATTAACACAGACCCTGTAATACCCAGGAGCCATGCCCACCGTCTGACTGATGTGATTATTCTTTGGGTCTGCCAGCTATTCCTTGACGAAGCTATATCACGGACACAGCTTTGGTTTATGCTAAGTCCGGATAGCGTTGATATGGCCATGATGGCCTGGTTATAGAGTGCGAACAGTCCGAATGCCATAGGCCCTAGCCATATTGCAATCAGCTTGGACCGCAATATTGACAGAATTATATTTATGGCTTGAACGCCGCCGAATATCCCCATAGCCTTTACCACGGCTACCGACAGGGCACTTCTGCGCCGTCCGCCTATCTTATCCATTGCGACGGGTCTAGTTTTGTGCGGCCGTTACGCACCTCGAAGTGCAGTATTGTGCGGTTATCATCGGCAGGGTTGGAAAAAATATGTCCAAGGGCCTGTCCACGTTTCACCTTGTCGCCTTTGGCCACATTGATGTTGTCCAGGTTTCCGTATACGGTCAGGTATTTTCCGTGGCGTACGACTATTACGGTCTGGTATCCTGATGGACGGAACACTACTGTCACCTCGCCGTCAAATACGGCCTGGGCTTGTGTCCCTGAAGGGACTTCGATGTCGATGCCGCTGTTTTCAACCATGACTTTGGGTAGGCTGGGATGCTTGGTTATGCCATATGGCTTTACCACTTTGTAGCGGCATGCCACCGGAGCAGGCAGCCTGCCCTTGTTGGACTCAAATGACCCGCTCAGTTTTGTGTCGTTTGCAGTCTGTGACGATGGTTTGGAAGGGGCGGCAGGCTTCTTGGCTGGTTTGTTTCCCGCCTGGGGCTTGCTGTTGGCAGCTGCATTACGGGCTTCTTCTTCCGCTTTGCGTCTTGCCTCTTCCTCCCGTTTGCGTCTCTCTTCGGCAAGTCGGATTTCCTCGGCTATAATGCGGTCAAGTTCGGCATCAAGGCTCGATGCGAGTTTTTGCTGTTGTTTCAGGTATGAGTCGAGAGAAGAGCGGTCGTCCTGTAGCTGTTTTACAAGCACTTCGGTTGCCGATTGCTGTGCGATAAGCATGTCTTGTGCGTCCGAGAGTCGTTTTAGTTGCCGTTCTTGTGTGGTTTTTAGTTGCGACAGGCGGTCTCTCTTTTTTTCAAGTTCGGAAATGTCCGTTTTCAGGCGGCTGCTCTTGTCTACAAGCCATGCAGCAAAGCTTTGTATGTAACGGTATCGGCTTAACCCTTGTTTTACGTTTTGGGATGAGAATATATAGGCGCGGTCGTCTATTGTGCTGCGCCGGCGTCGGGCAGCCCTTAGTGCATCGGCGTATGAAGAACGGATGGTTTTCATGTCCCGTTCAAGATTTTTTACGGAGTCACTTACTGTCCGGATTGAGCTTTTTACAGCCTTTATTGAGTCGGAAAGCGCCTTTATGGATTTTTTCTGTTCCGATATGTCTGCGTTCAGACGGTTGAGCTTATTCAAGTTTGAAGCAGCCTGGCGTCTGTTCTCCTCAAGCTGTTCTTTGGTCTGGCGGATGCGTTGCTGTGTCTGTCTCTGCTCTTTTCTCACTCCGGCCGATGTCCGTTTGCGTGTGGCTGCATCAAGGCTGCCGGACATGGGTGCAGCTATGCTAGCGGTGATAAGCAGTGCCAGTATCGTTTTTCGCATCCTTGGTGACATTATATGTTGTTACAATGATTTGAATATTTCTATAATGTTTTGTCTGTCAAGGCGTGTATATCCTTTTGGTTGCCGCCATGGCGCTTTTTTGCCCGTGTTCCATTTTGCGCCCCCAAGATCCCATTTTATAGTGGCATTTACAGGAGTGTCGTTTATTTCGGCTGAAAATGCGCCCTGCTGCATAATCATGCCGCAAGGTGTGGATTTAAGCCCGGAATATTTGCAGCATATGGCTTCCCGTCCGTTTGGCGTTACCGAGAGCATATCCACAGCGGGAATCCCGTCGGTTACGTCCAGAATGAAACAGTAGTCAAATTCTCGTGGCATACGTTTGGGTGTCAATATGAAGGAATTGGGGTCTGACGGATTTTGTTTTAACGTCATATGCCGTTCCCAGTCGGTCTTTCCCTTTTTGCTGTCAATGGAGAATGCACGTCCGGTAAGCATATCCTGTATGTTGCCTATGGTTACGCCCGGTTTTCCGGTTACAGCTGTCAGGCTCTCGGCAAACATTACTTTGTGGTATTTGTCGGCGGCATAGACTGAATCGGTATTCATATATACCGATGCGACTTCAAACCCCAGCATACGGAACGATAGGTATATTTCCTTGTCGCGGACCATCACGGCCTTCCCTGATATTGACACTGATTTGGGTGATGAAAGTTGCAGGCGTACCGGCATTTCAACATCGCTCCACGGTGAATACGTTGCGTCCAGCACACCTATTGCATTATGTATGGTTATGCCGCCCTGAGGGGCATACGCCCCTTGGTGTTGCGATACAGGTTTGCGCTGAGAGGAGCAGCCTGTTGACAATAAAGTCAATAACGCTATGGAAATGGATATGATGGTGACTTTCATGTCGGATACGGTGTCCTTTTATTCGTAAAAATAGGTTTTGTGTTTGACCTTGCGTTTCAACAGTTCATTGTCAGGATTAAGTTCTGATGCCTTTTCCCAGAATTCCAGGGCCTTGGTGGGTTCTCCCGACATGAAGTAGATGTCTCCGGCATGTTCCAATACATCGGCCGATAAGAGTCCGGCTTTTTCACACTCTTCCAAAGTCTTGTCAATAATTCTTTTAGCCTCCTTATAATCAGCTTTTTTGAAGTATACCCATGCGTATGTGTCAAGGTAGGATGTGTTTTCCGGATCACCTTTCACGGCTGTGGCCGCAAGGCCTTCTGCCTTGTCAAGGTCTTTTCCGGCTACCGCCAGATAATATGCCGCATTGTTCATTGCCAGGAAGTTGGAAGGGTCTAGCTCTATGGCCCGTTCATAATACGTCATAGCACTATCTATCATGCCGTCCGAATGATAGATGTCGCCCAGGGATGAATATAGTGGCGACAAGCCGGCCTGGTCCATGCCCTTTCGGTTGAGAGCCTTGTTTATCACTTCTTTTGCCTCCTGGTTGCGTCCGGATTGCAGATAGGCAATACTTTCTGTCAGATACCACCAATATTCATCCGGGAATAGACTACGTGCCCGTTGTGCCGCAGCTATTACACAACCGTTGTCCTCTGAA
>VSPW01000055.1 GCA_009775535.1 Muribaculaceae bacterium | reverse complement strand
CCTATCGACTCTATCGAGGACGGTATGGCTGAAAACGACTGGGAAGGCTGGAAGATCCTCACAGATCTTATCGGCGACCGTTGCCAGCTTGTAGGCGATGACCTGTTCGTAACAAACGTTAAATATCTGCAGCGTGGTATCAACGAAGGTTGCGCTAACTCTATCCTTGTAAAGGTTAACCAGATTGGTTCGCTTACCGAGACTCTCCGTGCCGTAGAGCTCGCACAGCGCAATGGCTATACAGCTGTAATCTCTCACCGTTCAGGCGAGACTGAAGACGCTACTATCGCCGATATTGCAGTAGCAACCAACGCAGGTCAGATAAAGACCGGTTCTGCAAGCCGTTCAGACCGTATGGCCAAGTACAACCAGCTTCTCCGCATCGAAGAAGAGCTTGGAGCTGCCGCAGTATACGGATATGGCAAAAAGACAAAAATGAACAAATAAACCATTATGGTTTAAGAATAAAAACGGGAAGTCCGGCCGGGCTTCCCGTTTTTTTTATTTATACAATCATTTATAAGCTGAGATTTGGGACTGGTCCATATATGTTAGGCGTAGGGTCGCTGGGACGGGTGCACCATACAATCAATATTATTGCCCCGACAATAGGTATGAACCCGAGGAAGAACCACCATCCGGATTTGCCGATATCATGCAGGCGTCGCCATAAAAGGCCCAGCGAGGGCAAAAGGAATGCTATTGAAGCAATGGATGATACGACGCTTGCCAGATTTTCGCTGATTGGCATGAATACTGCCGAAATGGCTGTGCCCACAATTGCGGTGAATAATGTGAACCACCAGAATTCTGAACGCGATGCGCGTCCGGAGAAGTTGCAGTAATTTGAAAAGGCGCGGGAAATGGCGTTACCGAAAGAAACTTGATATTGGTACATAGTCTATATGATATTGATTAATGTATTTTATCATCTAAATAGCAACACATACACATATGCTTTTGTTTGACTGTGGTGTCAATCTTCGAGTTCGTTTGGATGTTTACGGTAATATTCTTCAAGTATGGCCTTTATATCGAAATAGTATCCCTTTGGGTCGCTGTCCTTCTTGGGTGTCACAGATATAAAGTCATAGTAAGGTTCGACAAATTTCTGGCCGGTGGCGGTAAATCCTGACAGGTTCAGGAAGTCATATTCATGGGCAGGGAGGACCACAATCCATGAATTCTCAGGATCTATGCCTGTGCCGGATGTGGCGATGGTCATAAGTATGCTGTTGAGTTTCTGTTGCCATATCTTGGCCAGATTCTCTTTTCCTAGTTTGCCGTAAGAATATACCCGGAAATTAAGTTGCCTTAAGTCGAAGGGATTGTCTGCCAGTACATCTTCGGCAAAATTCATTATCGCGCGGCATTCCTCCCTGGTATGGTTCGGCTTAGAATATAGGGGTTCAAGCTCCTTTTGGCGGCCTGGATTATAAGAACGCCTGTATGGTTCATAATCTTCCTGGAAAAGATACCCGTAATACAGGTAGCGGAAATCGTCGGCAGTGAGTATCGTGTCATTGCCGAGGTAGCTTTCCATCAGTTTTGGGTAATAGAACTTTGACTTCGGATCGGTTGTCTCTTTTTTTATCTGTTCGAGGTCTGGGCGTACGATCTTCCGTTCTGGTGTAGCGGCAT
Organism: Muribaculaceae bacterium; assembly: GCA_009775535.1. Taxonomy (GTDB): domain Bacteria; phylum Bacteroidota; class Bacteroidia; order Bacteroidales; family Muribaculaceae; genus CAG-873. The sequence goes on along the minus strand of VSPW01000055.1, from coordinate 8,877 downwards.
TTGTGCCTGTGACTGCAAGGGTCAGTATTGCTGCCATGGCTATAGCCCCTTTGCGCAGTCTGTTTATTATGGGGTTGGTTATGATGGTCATTGTGTGGGGATATGGTTAATGAGGGAGAGTATTACAATAGAGGAGATTGACATTGTAACGGCAGCGGGCAATCCTTTTGCGCAAAGATATTGCACGAATTGGGAAGACGGGAATTTCAAGGCAGCACCGGAATGGGTACGGCTGTAGGCAAGTGCACCCAATGATGCTCCGATAAGGCTGCCTGCTATTGAAGCCCCTGCCGATACCGCCATACCTGCGGCTGTACCTGCCATTGCGCCTCCGGCAATGAAACCCAGCCCACGTGTGGATTGGGCGAGGGGCTTTGGTAGTAGGGATGTGATGCCAAGTACGATGAAAACTGCGATGCCCCAGAATGTCAGCGTACTGTTGCTGAAATCATGGCTATATTGCAATCCGGCCCATTTTAATGAAAACATGGCCAGATATGCCGGCGCTGCCCCAGGGAATACGGGATAGAACGATAGGGCCAGTGCGAGGCACAGTAATATGATGCAAGCGGTCAATGCCATACTGTTATAACAATCAATCTTACAAATTTAGGCATTAAATCCTACCATTTATAATGGCTTCAACCCTATTTTGCATCAATTCACAACAATTAAGTAAACAGGATGCTTATGTAAAAACGGCAATGTATGGCGGTATGATGTTTCCGCTATACATTGCCGTTTTTATCGTTAGGTCAGGATTCTAAAAATAGAAGTTTATGCTTTTGGGGTAGTATAGCATCCCAGAACCTACTTCCTGTGCAATAGCAGCACCCATGGTGTTGGCTACGATGGCAAGGGCAAACCGTAATGCCGATGACGGACCGTTGGCAGTGATCAGGTTGTCTAAGGCAACTACAGGAACGTCACGCATTACAGCTCCATGCTCTTTGCATTTGGACTCAAATCCTGGATAGCAAGTGGCTTCTTTGCCATTGAGTATGCCTAATGGCGCGAGTACCACTGCAGGGGCTGCGCATATGGCTGCGGTTTTGCCGTTTGCGGCATGTGACTTTAAAAGTTCACACAATGCGTCCGATGATGCGAGGTTGGATGATCCCGGCATCCCTCCTGGCACAATAAGCCATTCGGTATCAGAATAGTCTGCTTCGTTAAAGGTGAGGTCGGCTGTCACTGATATCCCGTGTGCGCCACGTACTTCTTTTGAATTGGTTATGGATACAGTCTTTATGTCCATGCCAGCACGGCGCATTACGTCTACTACAGTCAAGGCCTCGATTTCTTCAAAGCCTTCTGCTAAAAAAAGGAAGGAATTATGTTTCATATAACGGCAATTTAGGGATGATTAGCTGGTGCGTATTATACAACAATTGCGGGCCGGAAAAAGTTCACGGGGTTTTCAGTTTTTATTTGCTCTTATATCAACATGTATGTTTTTTTCTGTTTGGAATATGAAAGGCAAATATACATATTTCCGGTAATTATGCAATATTATTATTGAAATATATTGCATTTTGATGAATAATTCAGCAAAATCGTTTAAATGTGCACGTGAAGTGCTGCCGCTGTTCAGTCAATGTGGTATGAATTGATATGCCTTTCCTTTTTTTCTTCAAATATTTCGGATATGGTCAGGAATATTCCGCTTTCCTCCACATCTCCGAATTCATCGTTGATCGCAGTCCCGAACATGCGCATTGTCGGCGAAAGGCTCATATATGCGTTTACAAGGGGCGGGATATTTACGCCATGGCGGCGGACCTCGTTGTTCAGTATGCGGTAATCCTCCTTGAAACACATCCCTGTAAACAGATTTTCCATATCCGCATTGTCTATTTTTGTGTCAAGCGGTTTTATCGGGGTCACAAGGGCTTCCGGGTCCGGGAAATATTTATGTAGGAAATACAATATGAGGTTACGGCATTCTTCCGAATAGCTTGGATACATGGTCACTTTCCCGAAAAGGTGCTTTATCTCGGGGTGTACTACGGTAAGCGCTCCAAGCCCGTCCCATAGGTTGTCCAGGACGTATAGGGCTTTTGCCCCTGCGCGCGATGACTGGTATTCAAGCCTTACGAACGAACGTCCGAGTTCGATGGTGGCAGGCAGATAGTTTTTAATGAACTCATTGGAGAAATTGAACATATGGCTTGTGGCGATCCGCGGGCGGCCTGAGTCGTCAAACCGTATGTCAGAGCCTGTGATAAACCGGTATCCGCCTAGGATCAACTGGGAATCAGGGTCCCATACAATCAGTTGCCTGCATGGGGGGCACATGGTGTCGAATTCATCGATATCGCAGGCTTTGCCAGTACCTCCGCCTGCGGTACGGAATGCTATTTCACGCAGTCGGCCTATCTCCCTCATAACATTGGGCGAATTGTGGGCATCGACAATATATATTTCGTTGCCCCCTTTGTTGGTTGTGCGTAGGAATCGTTCCGGAGTTAGTTCCGCCGTAATGGCTTCGGTGTCTACAGGGTCAATTATCCGTTGGTTCATTATATTATAGTCTGTCTAATGGTCAGTGTTATATGTATTTTTCTGTTTTTGGGGCTAGGGCGTATACAGTTTCCTTTATTTTCTGTGCTGCATGCCCTGGGTCGCTGTCTTTTTTGAGGCTTTCCCATTCTACCATCTTGCCGAACGAAAGGGTGAATTGGCGGTTGCGGCATTTGAACACTTCACGTGGCAGCAATATCATCTCGATATTGAATTTGACCCCGAGCCTTTTGCGCCATTTTGCGAAATTATAGAAAAATGCGGAATTATTGCCTCCGAAATATGCAGGGATTATGTCCCGTTTATGCTGGATGGCCTTGGTTATAAACATCTTTTTCCATTCAAGGTCGGAGATGACGCCCCTTTTGCCTCTGCGTGACACAAGTCCGGCAGGGAATATCACAATCGGGTTGTCGCCAGCCATTGCATTGTCAATATCATTCAGTGCCTGGCGGCTCTGCCGTCCATGCTTGTTTATAGGCAGGAACACTCCTCGCAGCGGTTCAATGGCCATAAGGAGGTCGTTGACCAAGAAATGTATATTTCCTCTGAAATATCTGCACATCCAGTCGATCATGGCTATGCCGTCAAGTCCCCCTAGCGGATGGTTGCTGACGATAACGACACGTTTATGGCTTGGGTCTGGCAGTATTCCGTCTACTTTTAGCGACACATTCAGCTCCTCCAACACACCGCGGCAGAAGTCCGCATCCCGTTTGCCGTGGTTCGATTCAAGCAACCGGTTCATGTCATCCTGACATATGAGGCGCTCAATGCCACGCACAGCACATCCAGGCAATACTTTGCGTAGTCCGGGGACACGTTGCCGCAATACGGCGTCTACATCGATTTTTATTATGTCTGACTTCCGGTTGTCCATAATTGCTGCAAAATTAGTTAAATTTTCCAATTGTCAGAAACCATGTACATGCCGTATGCATAAACTTATCACTCGTTAACAATTCTGGCAATCCGCGCAGGATGTTAGTTCACCATCTTCATGAATCCAGACGGTATCGGGGTCTTGAAGTTCATGTCGCGGCGGGTAATTGGGTGTACGAACCTCAAAGTGCCTGCGTGCAGGGCCAGTCTGTGTATCGGGCTGGTCTTTGCGCCATATTTGCGGTCGCCAGCTATCGGATGCCCCATTTCCTTCATGTGTACACGTATCTGGTTTTTTCGTCCGGTGTCAAGCGACACTTCCAGCAGCGAATACCCGTTGCCTCTTTTGACCACGCGCCAGCGGGTGACGGCCAATTGCCCAAGTTTGGGGTCTTCCACCGAATACATCTCGTGTTGGGTGTTTTCAGCCAGATAAGAGCGTATTATCCCATCATTTTCCTCGACTTTTCCTTCGACCACGCAGTAGTATGTACGCTCCAGCACCATATTGTTCCAGTTATGCTGCATGCGTTCCTTCGACTCCATGTTACGTGCGAACATCATCAGCCCCGATGTATGCTGGTCCAGCCGGTGCACGATGAAAATCTTGTTCGACGGATCTTTCCATTTCACGTATTCCCGCAGGATCGAATAAGCCGTCTGATCCTTTTTCCTGTCAGTGCCTATCGACAGAAGCCCGTATCCCTTTATGGCCACAATTACATCATTGTCTTCGTGTACAATCTGTAGCCGCCGGTTGTTAAGCACTTGGAACTCACGCGTGGTGTTTACCTGGACCAGGCTTCCCGCTGCAAGCTCATGGTCGAACTGATTGCAAGGCACGCCGTCTATGGCAATCTGGTTATGTCTGAGATAGCTTTTTAACGTTGTGCGGGTTGCCTGCGGCATTTTCGAGGTTACATATTCCAGCAGGAGACGTCCCTCTTCCTCTACCGGAAAATTCAGGATTACATCGCGCCGCGGACGTGACAATTGTTTTGGTTTTACTTTGTTAGCCATATTTATAATGTGGGAGGGAAAGGTCGTGGTAGTTCTGTTGTTATTTCTTTTTTGTATAAGTCCGGCGTCCGGATGCCTTTTTGGGCTTATTGGTCTGTGACGCGATTATATCCTTGCATTCTTCCAGCGAAAGAGAGGCGGGGTCTTCTACGGTCTTGGGTATCTTGTAGTTGTTCCCGTCCATGGCGAGGTATATCCCATACCTGCCGTTGAGCATCTGCAGCCCCGGCTCATCATCGAATGTCTTCACTATCTTTTTGCTCTCGGAGTTACGCTTCTCTTCGATCAGCGATATCGCCTGGTCAAGGTCCACCTCTCCAGGGGCACTTCCGGCCGGTATTGACACGAACTTATTGTTGTGTCTCACATAAGGTCCGAACTTGCCTATGGCCACAGTCACCTCCTTGCCCTCATATTCACCTAAAATACGGGGAAATTCAAACAGTTTCAGTGCCTCTTCGAGAGTGATGCCGCCCATCGACTGGCCCTTTTGCAGCGATGCGAACTGAGGTTTGACCTCCTCATCGCCAGTACCAATCTGTACAAGTGGGCCAAATCGGCCGATTTTCACAAACACCGGACGCCCTGTTTTCGGGTCATTGCCCAGCATACGTTCTCCGGCTTTGTGCTCCATTCGCATGTTCATGGCTTTGTCTATATCCGGATGGAATCCGTCATAAAACTCCTTTATTTCGGCGTTCCAGGGCAGCTTTCCTTCAGCAATGTCATCAAACCGTTCCTCAACCTTCGCAGTGAAGTTATAGTCAAGGATCGACGGGAAATACTCTGTCAGGAAATCATTGACCACCACGCCTATGTCGGTAGGGATAAGTTTACCCTTTTCAGCGCCAATGGTCTCGCTGCGCATTCCTCGGGTCACCTTGCCGTCAGAAAGCGTAATGGTGGTCAGCTGGCGTTTCTCGCCGGCCTTTTCCCCCTTCTCCACATACTCGCGTTGCTGTATTGTGGATATGGTGGGCGCGTATGTCGACGGACGCCCGATGCCCAGGTCCTCCATCTTTTTCACCAGCGATGCCTCCGTATACCGTGGTGGCTGCTGCGTATATCGCTCGGTGGCCGTTATGCTTTCGGCCGCGAGTACTTCACCCATTGCCATTCTCGGAAGCATCCCCGTGTCTGTGTCCGGATGCCCCTCATCGTCCGTCTCCTCGATATATACCTTAAGGAAGCCCTCCTTCTTTATCACCTCGCCGGTGGCAACGAAACGTTCGCTGCGGTTTGCGGTCTCAATTTCGGCTGTAGTCTTCTCGATTTCGGCGTCTGACATCTGGGATGCGATGGTGCGCCGCCATATCAGTGCATACAGCTTTTTCTCCTGGGGGGTCCCGTCTATCTCATGCTGGCTCATATATGTCGGGCGAATGGCCTCATGTGCCTCCTGCGCCCCTTTTGACGACGTGTGGTATCTGCGCACATTCAGGTATTGCGCTCCCATAGTCTTCGATATCTCGTCCGATATCATCTCCAGGGCGAGCGTCGACAGGTTCACGGAGTCCGTACGCATATATGTGATATGCCCGGCCTCGTATAGCTTCTGGGCCACCATCATGGTCCTGCTCACGGTGAACCCTAGCTTCCGAGAAGCCTCCTGCTGTAGGGTAGATGTCGTGAAAGGCGGCGCTGGCGACTTCCTTAGCGGCTTCACCTGGATGTCCCGTACCTTGAACTGTGCGCCGTTGCATGCCTCAAGCAGGCTCTCTGCCTCTGCCTCGTCTGGCAGCCTTTTGGACAGCTCGGCACGTACTGCAGCCCCCGCCGATGTGCGGAATTGCCCTGTCACGCGGTAATACTGTTCCGGTACAAAAGCCTTTACCTCCTCTTCCCGCTCAACGATAAGCCTCACCGCCACCGACTGCACCCGTCCGGCCGACAATGCCGGTTTGATTTTCTTCCACAGTACCGGCGAAAGCTCAAACCCCACTATACGGTCGAGCACACGGCGGGCCTGTTGGGCGTCCACCCTGTTCAGGTCAATTTCGCGCGGGTTGGCTATGGCGTTAAGTATGGCGTTTTTTGTTATTTCATGGAATACGATGCGTTTCGTCCGCGACGGGTCTAGCTTCAGCACCTCAAACAGATGCCATGCTATGGCCTCCCCTTCGCGGTCCTCATCAGATGCCAGCCAAACGGTCTCCGCCTGGGCTGCCGCCTTCTTAAGCTCCGACACCAGAGCTTTCTTGTCATCGGGAATTTCATAGATTGGAGTAAAGCCGTCCTCGACATCGATGCTGAAATTGCGCTTGCGGAGATCGCGGATATGTCCATAGCTCGACATCACTTTATAGTCCTTGCCGAGGAATTTCTCTATCGTTTTAGCCTTAGCCGGAGACTCTACTATTACCAGGTTTTTGAGCATAAAAATTCTAAGTAAATAAATTCAATCTGCAAAATTATGAAAAAACTATTAAACGCGGCCTATTTTCTCCGGTTTTATGATTAACAACAACTGGCAAGCCCCACTGGTTAAGTAATTGTTGGTGATATATTAAAAATGGCATGTATGGTAAGAGGAGGCTACGCCTGTTCCAGGCACAGTCTCCTCTTGATTTTAGGTTGCGTACCCCTCTATTCCGACATGGCGAAACGCACGCCTCTGCCACCCTTTGCCGCATCGGCCTTGACTGGCTTAAGCGCAGCCCGGTGTACGGCCGTTTTCAGTTCTGTGGGATTCGGTATGGCGGCCATCGTGGCCAGCGGTTTTTGCCTGCGGGCTTTCGGTTGCATCATTGCGCTGCGGTTGCCGCTAAACTCTGATGCAGGCGATGCCCCCTCACGGTCCAGTTGCACCAGCTGGCGCGACATTGCCCCTATGGCGAAGTCTACGGTCACCCCGAACCCTATCATCGTGTAAGGCTTGTCATAATTAAGGTTGAATATGTTGGATTCCTGCCAGTAGCCGATATCCAGCAGCTCCTCCATGAAATAGTCGTCAGGCCAGCGTCCGGTGTCGGTATAGTCTCCTTCATAGAAACCATAATATATCTCAGAGCATTCATCACTGCCCCCGGTCAAAAGGCGCACCGGTAGCACAGCCTTTCCCTTGGCGTCGTTGAATTTGGCATTGATCTGTGCCAGCTCAGTCCCGTCGAAATACTTGTCATATTCCATCCTGAAAGATATGTCGGCATGAGTGGCCGCATTGGTGGTGATGTCGAGGCGGCACAGTCCGGTCGTGGCCACGCCCCCTACATATCCGAATGCGAAGATCGAATACCTGCTTTGGGGGGCAAGGGAATAGAACGTGAAGGTCTCGTTACCCTCTGCACCCTTTGCCTGCCATTGGTATCCCCCCGTCAGGCGGTCAAGTATCTGCTGGTCGCTCATGCCCTCCCAGCTTGCCGTATAGTCAATTCCTATTACATAATGGTCTGTAAGGTCAGTCTTTACCGCTACGGTCACTTCCTGGTCCGAAAGTTCGCTGAGTGTGATGTTGATAGGCTTGTCAGGCTGTTGGTCCTTGCCCGTACGGAACTCCTTTGACACCACGTCAGAGCATACCGACCCCAGCGGGGTCACCGCCACGGCGTAGCCCACATAATCGCTTTCGGCTTCCAGCATGCCGTCAAACGTGAAAGAGCTTACACCCTTTGACGCAAAACGCTTCACGGCCTCGTTCTGTGGTACTCCGAGCATTTCATAGAATTGTATGTACCTGTCAATCTCTTCTACAGCCGCTGCCAACAGTGCCTCTTTATCCGTCGCAGGGCCGGCATCCATCGCGTTGAACACATAGTACTGTTCCGGGTCGCTGGGTGTCACTGTCATTGTCACCACAGTCCCTGTCACCCTGTAGCTGATGTCCAGCACCACATCCGAAGGCTCTACCTTGGCGGTGGAGAATTCCACCTTGTAGATGGGAGTAAGCCTGTCCCCGTCCGTTGTCAGTCCGTAGGCATACGCATAATACGCGTTGTCAGGTTTGAGCCTGTATGCCGGCCCGGACACCTCGCCCTGCTTCAGAATGGATTCCAGATATTCCTGCAACGTCTTCCCGTTCACTTCCGCGGCCGATTTGAAGAACTCAAGCTCGTCTGCAAAATATGCCGCGTCCGACCCGTAGGAATCGAAATACGCCTTCTCGGTAACCATGGTCAGATAAGTCATCTGCGGGTCTTCAGGCGTTATGCTGTACACCACGCTGGCTTCCGACACCTCCTGTATCTCGATGCCTATGCCCGCTGCATGTGCCGATGCAGCCTGGCATACTGTAAATTCCGCCTTAGCCTTGCCGTATCTGACGGTCACCTTGGCCTCGCGTATCCTTTCCTCTCCGTTAGCGTCCACATTGAATGATATCTTGCCTGCGTTGCCCATATCGAAGCCGTTTACCCACGTCTCGCTGCACTCAGCCTCCGGGGCGGCATTGTCGGCAGCCCCTTTCAGAGTATAGGCCATATCGTACGACCCGCCCTGGGCCTCAGCCTCTACTGT
>VSPW01000054.1 GCA_009775535.1 Muribaculaceae bacterium | reverse complement strand
AGCAGGCACAGAACTCACCGTAGTAGCGACTCCGGCAGAAGGCTATGGACTCAAGGCCATATACGTAAACGGCACCGCCCTTCCAGAAGGCGAGACCACCTTCGTGGTTGAAAGCGAGACCACCGTATCGGCAGAATTTGAGGCATTGCCCAACGAACCTACTTACAGCATCCCTGGCGGCGCAATGCACCCCCAGGGCAACAACTACTTGGTGCAACTCTACAGCGAAGGTGCCACCGTCAATGTCGACCAGTCATGGGACAGCACCCCTTCAGCCCTACACCAGATAGTTGAAGGCGCAGTTGAGGTAGCACCTGAGGCAACATTCACCCTCAACCTGAAGGCAAAAAAACTCGGGCCGCAAAGCTCGACCACAGTATATGAGGACCTCCGCTTCGCCCGCGCCCGCATCTATACCGACTGGGACGCCGACGGCGTGTTCACAGAAGACCAGGTGATCGGCACGGAATCGCCCCAGGCGCCCTACAACGTGATCGGCAACATGGACGTGCTCGACATCACAAAGCAGTTCAACGTCCCCGCCGAGGCCGAGAACACCAACTCAAGGATACGTGTGATCTACCACAACGCATGGAGCAACAAGGACTGCACGGCCAACTCGACCGACCTCGTTGACGGCATGGCATATGACGTCAAGGTCAAGGTAGGCCAGCGCTCAGGCATAGACAGCATCACCGGCGACGCCACAGACGCCCCCGCCGAGTTCTACAACCTGCAGGGCATCCGCATGGACGGAAACAGCCTCACCCCAGGCATATACATCATGCGCCAGGGAAGCAAGGCTACAAAAGTGCTTGTTCGATAACCCTATACCCATCATCACATTGACATCAGGGGGGCGTTGCCACGCGGCAACGCCCCCCCTTTTTTTACCATATGCCCATCTGTAATTGAAAATATTGTCGTACCTTTGCACAAGTTACGACCACACAATAATATAATATATGAAAAAAGTATTACTGCTTGGCTCGGGAGCCCTCAAGATTGGGCAGGCGGGCGAATTTGACTACTCCGGTTCACAGGCATTGAAAGCCCTGCGGGAGGAAGGCATTTCCACAGTACTCATCAACCCGAATATTGCAACAATACAGACTTCCGAGGGGGTGGCTGACCAGGTTTATTTCCTGCCAATCACTCCCTATTTTGTAGAGGAAGTCATCAAGAAAGAACGTCCCGACGGCATATTGCTGGCCTTCGGAGGGCAGACTGCCCTTAACTGCGGCACTGAGCTGTATCTCAACGGCACGCTTGACAAATACGGCGTGAAGGTGCTCGGCACATCGGTCGAGGCTATAATGATCACAGAGGACCGCGACCTTTTCGTCAAGAAACTCAACGAAATAGACGCAAAGACACCGGTTTCGCAGGCTGTAGAAAGCCTTGAAGATGCTGTAGAAGTAGCACGCCGCATAGGCTTTCCGGTGATGGTACGCTCGGCATATGCCCTTGGTGGTCTTGGTTCGGGCATATGCACAAACGAAGAGGAGTTTCGTATCCATTGCGGCAGTGCCCTGGCATATTCAAAGCAGATTCTTGTCGAGGAATCCCTTAAAGGCTGGAAAGAGATTGAATTTGAGGTCATACGCGACGCCAACGACCATTGCTTCACTGTCGTGCCGATGGAAAACTTTGACCCGCTGGGCATCCATACCGGCGAATCGATAGTTGTAGCCCCAATCGTATCGCTGTCCGCAGAGCAGATAAAGATGCTTGAGGACATTGCCACACGTGTGGTGCGCCATATCGGGATTGTAGGCGAATGCAACATACAATATGCATTCAACGCCGAGACCAACGACTACCGTATCATCGAGATCAACGCACGCCTCAGCCGCTCATCAGCCCTTGCATCAAAGGCATCGGGCTACCCCTTGGCATTCGTGGCGGCAAAATTGGCGTTGGGGTATACACTTGACCAGATAGGCGAGATGGGCACGCCCAACTCCGCCTATGTAGCCCCCTCTGTCGATTATATGATTGTAAAGATACCCCGCTGGGATCTTTCCAAGTTTGTCGGCGTGGACCGCGAGATAGGCTCATCCATGAAATCTGTCGGCGAGATAATGTCGATAGGCAAATCCTTTGAAGAGATCATCCAGAAGGGCCTGCGTATGATAGGGCAGGGCATGCACGGATTTGTCGGCAACAATGACCTCCGCTTCGACGACCTGGAGCACGCATTGTCACATCCCACCGACCTCCGCATATTCGCGATAGCCCGCGCCCTCGAGGAAGGATACACCATCGAACGCATCACAGAACTTACCAAGATCGACAAATGGTTCATCGGATGCCTTGACAATATCGTCCGCTTTGCCCGTGGCCTGAAGTCATTTGCAAGCATAGAGGATCTCGACCGCGAGACCCTCAGCGAAGCCAAGCGCCTCGGTTTCTCCGACTTCCAGATAGCACGCCTGGTCGAAGACCCCCAAGGCACGATGGAAGCCGATGTACTCCGTGTCCGCAACCGCCGCAAGGAGCTGGATGTCCTTCCCAAGGTATGCCGTATCAACACCGTAGCATCCGAATACCCCGACCTGACAAACTACCTCTACGTCACCTATGGCGCTGAGACACATGCCATCCCCTATGGCATGAACGCAGGCAAGAACATCGTGGTCCTCGGCTCAGGCGCATACCGTATAGGTAGTTCCGTAGAATTCGACTGGTGTTCGGTCAACGCGGCTAACACATGCCGGAAGCTCGGATACAGGTCAATAATGATTAACTACAACCCGGAGACCGTATCCACCGACTACGACATGTGCGACCGCCTCTATTTCGATGAGCTCAGCTTCGAGCGCGTCATGGACATCATCGACCTGGAGTCCCCGCGTGGAGTTATTGTCAGCGTAGGCGGACAGATCCCCAACAACCTGGCAATGAAGCTATACCGCCGTCATGTCCCCATCCTGGGCACATCCCCGGTATCAATCGACCGTGCCGAGAACCGCCACAAGTTCTCAGCCATGCTTGACCAGCTCGGCATCGACCAGCCGCGTTGGAAAGAGCTCACCACAGAAGCCGACATCGATGGATTCGTGAAGGAGGTCGGATTCCCCGTGCTTATCCGTCCAAGCTACGTCCTTTCCGGCGCCGCGATGAACGTGTGCTACGATTACGATCAGATGCACCGCTTCCTCGGCCAGGCCGCAAAGGTGTCAAAGGAATATCCGGTAGTGGTGTCCGAATTCATGCAGAACGCAAAGGAAATCGAGTTCGATGCCGTAGCTCGCAACGGTGAGATCGTGGAATACGCCATCTCAGAACACATCGAATACGCAGGTGTACACTCCGGCGATGCCACCCTCGTGTTCCCGGCGCAGAAGATATACATGGCTACAGCACGCCGTATTAAGCGCATCAGCGCGCAGATCGCCAAAGAGCTCAACATCTCAGGACCGTTCAATATCCAGTATCTGGCAAAGGACAACTATGTGAAGGTCATCGAATGCAACCTGCGTGCCTCTCGCTCATTCCCGTTTGTCAGCAAAGTGCTGAAAAAGAACTTTATCGAGACCGCCACACGCATAATGCTCGGTGAGAAAGTAGCACCGGTCGACACATCCACATTCGACATCGACTATATCGGCATAAAGGCATCGCAGTTCTCATTTGCCCGCCTCCACAAGGCAGACCCCGTATTAGGTGTCGACATGTCGTCTACAGGAGAGGTCGGATGCCTAGGACGCGACTTCGATGAAGCGCTGCTCAACGCAATGCTCTCCGTTGGCCACCATGTACCTAAAAACGCAGTCCTTGTAAGCTCAGGCGACGTCAAAGGCAAGGTCGACATGCTGGACGCATGCCGTCTGCTGCATGCCAACGGCTACCGTATATACGCCACCGATGGTACAGCCCGGTTCTTGAACTCCAACGGAGTCGAGGCTCATCCGGTATGCTGGCCCGATGAACAGGGCGAAAACGTCCTCGACCTGATTGCCGGCCATGGTGTCGACCTGGTGATAAACATCCCCAAGAACCACACCAAGCGCGAGCTCACAAACGGATACCGCATACGCCGCCAGGCCATCGACCACAACATCCCGTTGCTTACAAATGCACGCCTTGCAGGAGCTTTCGTCAAGGCATTCATCAACCGTCCGGTGGAATCCATCTCCATCACACCCTGGAAGGAATATTGATTATAGGCATTAAGGCATACACAGCCAGGGCGGCAAGGTACAAATACCTGCCGCCCTGGCCATTTTTAGCTTTCTCCTAATCTCTTGTGACGCTTTTGGCCGCACGCTCTATGATAGCTACCGTAGAGCTGTCGGAAGCGAAGACCGAATACAGCCCCTGTGGCTCTTGTGCAGGGTCGCCCGTATAGGGGTCGCCCTTCTGCCATGTCTCATGTAACGGAACGGCAGAGCCGCCCCATCCCCAGAAGTTCACCCCGTCCACCATCGCCGTGTCCGTCAGGTACGACAGCACATGTGCATAATACCTGTCACGCGCATCCGTAGGCGACCCTATGGCAAAGGCCCTTCCGTCTCGTGGATACCCGAACTCCTCTATCACCAGAGGCTTGCCCATCGCCTTGGCCCTTAGCGAATGCTCTGCGATATACTCCGTAGTCCGGGCCATTGCATACGGGAGGTCTGCGCCCAGGTCCTCGCTGCGGGCCCATCCCCAGTTCGCCGGCCATATATGTATTGTGGCATAGTCTATCTCAGGATACGAATGTATCCGCTCCCACAGTTCCATGTCCAGCTCGCACCCTACATGCCCCTCGCTGCCTGTCGACACCATATGGTTCGGGTCAAACCTTTTTATCAGCGCCGCCGTACCCTTTATCCAGTCGGCGAACGCTTCTTTCCCCTCTTTCGAGAACGGGCGTGGCTCATTGCATATCTGCCATGCCATTATTGCCGGCGACTCCCGGTAAGGGCGTCCCGTCACACTGTTTGTCCTGCCCACTATACGCTCCACGTGCTCCATATACATCCTCTTTGCCGAATCGCACAATACAAACTGTGACGCATACTTCACATATGCCTCATATCCGTCAACCGCCGGTATCACGGCCTTTCCCTTGCCGGCCCATTCAAGATAGGCGGAAAACCCTCCGCTCCATTCCCATGAATTGGTCAGGTACAGGACCGCCTTCATGTCCCTCTTCTCCAGTTCCGCAATCATGATGTCCAGACCTTCCAGTAGCATATCGTTGTACTCCCCTGGGCTTGGCTGCAGCGATGGTGCTATATGCGCCGGCAGACCCTCAGGACCTTCTGCGCCGGTCATTATACGCAGGTTGCGGATTCCAATGCCGGCAAGGCTGTCCAGCTCACTGGCAAGCCGCCCACGGTCTGTGGCGGCAATCAGCGGTGCATACCACATGTTTGCGCCCGCGAACCGGTACACGGAATCCCCGTTAAAAAAACGGCCTTCGTTTACAATGATATACTGTCCGGCAGCATTCTCGCTGCTCCCGCTGCAAGAGGAAGCCATAAATATCGACATGATGGAAGCGGTGATTGTTTGTCCCAGTCTCATTTCATAAATAAGTTAGTAATGCATGGCCTCACGTCAGGATTGTCTTCCGGTGGAACGAATCCCGGAACTCCTTCGGCGAACAGCCTTTCTTTTTCTTGAAGATACGGTTGAAATTGGATACATTGTTGAACCCGCAGTCGTAACACACATCCGATATCGGCATGTCGGTGTCCAGCAGTTTCCGCGATGCATAGTCAAGGCGGATGTCTATGATGAAGTCCGACACAGAACATCCTGTCCTTCCCTTGAAGAACCTGCTGTATGCCGTCGGTGTCATCTTGGCCAGCTCAGCCAGGGTGTTGAGCCTTATCTCGCTCATATAATTGTTGATTATATAGTCTTTCACCACTGTTATCCGCTGTGGCTCGCTGTCACTGTAGGCCATTGGTCCGGTCGATGACAGTATACGGTAGTTTCCGCCGGCGGCAAGCTCATGCAGCACCGACATGAATTCCGACATCCGGTAGAACCCCGATTCATGCTGTGTTATAGACAGCAGGCGGTTATAGGCCCTCATTATTGCACCCATGTCGAACGCTATGCCGTTGGCAGCATGCTTGAGCATGGCAACAATGTCTTGTATCTCCCGTTTGCAGCCGAAACGCCCGTTTATGAAATCCGGGGAGAAATATATCGATATCTCTTTTATTTTATGTCCGGGACGCTTTATCGAGCACCAGGTATGGCTTACGCCGCTGCCAAGCAGCACCAGATCATAGTCTCCTGTGTCCTCTACCGAATCGCCCACTATGCGGCGTGTCCCGTTGCAATGTTCGGCAAAATGCAGCTCATAGAAATCGTGTTGGTGCAGATGCTCTGTGAAGTGGTCCTTTGATTGCTCGACCATGTAAAAAAAATCCTTTTCTGTAAGCGGGATAGATTCAAAGTGTATTTCTGGCATAAGGTAATGTGTTGTTGGTATGGAAGGAAGTGATAATTGTTCGGTAAATAAGTACTATTGTGCTTTTTGCAAAAATAGAGAAAAAATACAATTCAATGTGTTTGTAAATGTTAAAAATGCTTTTGTTGCCGCATTTAGATGGCAGATATGTCTATTCGTTACACGAAACGTTGTGTTATTCCCCCTAAATGAGTAAATTTGCGATAATTGTATATTACACAATATCTCCAACCTTAAAAAACTTGAAAAAACATTATGAATCAATCCAGACCAATCCCATTGTTGGCCGTTGCCGTGATGTTGCTGCTTTCCGTCTCCGGGTTTGCCAATGTGGGCTTTGAAAAAGGCGCCTTGTACTCCATCATCCCGCAGGAGGCGTCGGGAAAGGCCATTGGCTGTACGCCTGGCGGCACAATTGGGCTTGCATCACATTTCGATGGCGAGCCGTCACAATTATGGAAAATATCGGAACTGTCAGGAAGCTGGCGTATAATCAACCCCGTGTCAGGAATGGCGCTGCGGGTGGCCGACGGACAGGTTGCGCTCGGTGAGGACAACGGCTCCGACGAGGCGCAGTTGTGGAAGATTGACGGCGGCATGCTCGTCCCTGCCAATAAGCCGTCCCAGGCGATGGCTGTCTCCAAGGACGGCACGCTTGTCATGGCCGATGTGGCAAAGGTAAAAGGCAAGAAGGCATCGCGCTTCGACATAAGGCGGTCTGCATATGCCGGTTTCGATGATGCCTCCACATACCGTATCCACTCGTTCGGCGACCCTGGTATCGTATTGGGCAACAGCGGATCTGCCGAAAACAGTGCGCCCATCACCGGCGAGGCACTTTCCGATGGCAACCGTGGCCAGTATTGGAACATAAAGACCATCGACATGCATACATTTGCCGTGGGCAACGCGTTCTATCTCCAGAACTTTGACGATGGAGGCGAGTCTGGCACGGCAATCGTCCAGTGGCCTGCCACGCCAGGAGTATGGCGCAACGCCCGTTTCGGCTTCGAGCCCGTGGCCGGACACACAGGTGTATACCGCATAGTCTCAAAATCCAAGCCAGGCAAGATGTACACGCTCGAAGGCGGACGTCTCGTGCTTGTGCCGCATGACCCTGCCGACACACACGCTTGGTTTACATTCTCACAGGTCCAAAAGCCAAAGATTGATTCCAACTATTGGGAAGACGAGACAATGTTCGCCGAAAACAAGGAGCGTCCGGTGGCCACCTACATGCCATACGCGTCCGAAGCCGAGATGCTCGCCGACACCGCATACTATGCCACTCCCTGGACCGAGCCGGTCAATTCCCGCTACCGTTCACTCAACGGCATATGGAAATTCAACTTTGTGCCCGAACCGTCCGCCCGCCCAGACGGATTCTACCGCCAGGGCTATGACGTAAGCGCGTGGGACGATATCCCCGTACCGTCCAACTGGGAGATGCATGGCTATGACAAGCCCATATATTGCAACGTCGAATACCCGCACTCCAATACGCCCCCCTTCATCGCCGCCCGTCCTGGCTTCAATGACGCAGGCAAGAACTACGGCATAAACCCCGTAGGCTCATATGTCCGCAGCTTTGAAGTGCCTGCAGGCTGGGAGGGCCGCCGTACACTCATACACTTCGGAGGAATATACTCCGCCGCCTTCGTGTGGGTGAACGGACAGTATGTCGGCTACACGCAGGGCGCAAACAATGTAGCCGAATTCGACATCACCCGATACATACATCCGGGAGAAAACAGCCTTGCCGTACAGGTGTTCCGGTGGAGCGACGGCTCATACCTCGAATGCCAGGACATGTTCCGCATGAGCGGCATATTCCGCGATGTATATATATATAATGTACCCGGAGTATCTGTCCGCGACCATTACATCACATCAACCCTGGATTCCGGCCGCAGTAATGCCCGCGTGGATGTCAGCCTCCTTTTCGACGGGCCTCAGTCCCGGACGCAAGGAAAGCAGGCCCGTGTGAGCCTGTTCAGCCCCGAAGGCAAAGAAGTGGCCTCTGCAGTTGCCGATTCGCCGGATACTGCCGGATACGTCACAGTCAGCCTTGAAGTGCCAGGCGTGAAGCTGTGGAGCGCCGAGACCCCCGACCTTTACACCGTCCGTGTCGTACAGTTCGGCCAGGACGGCAACGAAGAGATGGCATTTTCCACAAAATATGGCATACGCGACATTGAGATACGCAACTCAGTCGTCTACATCAACGGCCAGCGCGTATTCTTCAAAGGCGTCAACCGCCACGACACGCACCCGCTTTACGGCCGCGCCGTACCTACAGCATCAATGCTCGAAGACGTCCTGCTGATGAAGCGCAACAACATAAACACAATCCGCACCAGCCACTACCCCAACGCGGCGCGCATGTATGCCATGTTCGACCACTATGGGCTGTATTGCTGTGATGAGGCCGACCTCGAGGACCACGCCAACCAGGCCATATCCTACAGCCCGTCATGGATACCCGCGTTCACCGACCGCATCAGCCGCATGGTGCACCGCGACCGCAACCATCCGAGCGTCATCATGTGGAGTCTCGGCAACGAAGCCGGCAATGGGGCCAACTTCGAGGCTTGCTATGCCACAGCCGACTCGCTCGACTCACGTCCGATCCACTACGAGGGCACACGCATCGTCAAGTCATATGGCGGCGAACGCTTCTCCGACTTCTACTCAAAGATGTACCCCGGTATAGCATGGATGCACGCCAACACCGACTCCCTTGACAAGCCGATGTTCATATGCGAATATGCCCACGCCATGGGCAACGCCGTCGGCAACCTGCGCCAGTACTGGGACATCATCGAATCCTCCAACTCATGCATAGGCGGATGCATATGGGACTGGGTCGACCAGGCCATCTACGACCCCGCCGAGATAAAGCAGGGCAAGTTCCGGCTGCACACAGGATATGACTATCCCGGCCCGCATCAAGGCAACTTCTGCAGCAACGGCATCATTTTCGCCACACGTGGCGAAAGCCCCAAGCTCAAGGAAGTGAAAGCCGCCCACCAGTTCATAAAATTCACCCTCGACACGGTCGACACAAAGGCCAATACAGCTACAGTAACCCTCCGTAACACCTATAACTTCTCCAATCTCGACAGATTCGACCTCATAAGCGAGGTCCTCGCAGACGGAAAAGTCATAAGCACAGGCCGCATGCAGCTCCCATCCGCAGTCCCCGGCGCATCCGTGACCGTCACTGTCCCCTTAAAGAAAGCAGCCCTTGCAAAGGCCGCCTCAAAAGGAGTGGAGACCATGCTCACACTGCGTGTAGTCCACCGCGATGCCCAGGTATACGCCCCTGCCGGCCACGAAGTAGCGCTGCAACAGTATACCATCACTGGCCGTGGCCCGCTACCTGCCCTGAAGGCTAAAGGCAAAAAACTTGTAAAGACAGAATCCGGACAGGTTACAACCATCGCCAACGGCAAAGTCTCAGCATCATTCGACAACACAAACGGCATGATGACCTCCCTGGCCTTCGACGGGAACGAAATCCTTGCCCCAGGACAAGGATTCATCTACGACAACCACCGCTGGATTGAGAACGACCGGTTCACAGACACATCCAACGGCTTGGAAGCCGCAGCGCAGATCAAAATAGAAGACAAAGACGGGGCTACCGTAGTCCGCACAGACCGCCGCGGCACACTTTGCGACACCCGCATAACCTACACCATCTATCCGCAGGGTATCGTTGATGTCGATGCCGAATTCATCCCACATACAAGCGAACTCCGACGCGCCGGACTCGTGTGTGGTATCGACTCCACCCTCAGCAACGTAGACTATTACGCATACGGGCCATGGGAGAACACATGCGACCGCATTGACGGCACCACGGTAGGCCGTTACACCGCCACCGTCCCATCCATGGTAGTGCCATATGTCAAGCCACAGACAAACGGCGGCCGCGAAGGCCTGCGTCAGCTCATGCTCACCGACAACAGCGGACGCGGACTTAAGATCGAGACCGAAGGTAACGTAAGCTTCTCCGCCCTCCCTTACACCGACAAAGACATGATGGACGCCATGCACTTCTGGGAAATGACCCCACGCCCATACACCGTGCTCCACCTCGATGCATGGACTCGCGGCATAGGCAACGCCTCATGCGGCGGAGACGTCAACACCCTCCCGCAGTACCGAGTGCCCCAGACCCCGATGACCTACCGTCTCCGCCTGACCCCCGTCAAGCGCTAGGTCCGTACCACATAAAAGACAGAGGAGGCTGCACCCCCGTGATTATTTGGGGTCCCGCCACGGCCGCCAGATAACAACACGCACAAAACA
>VSPW01000053.1 GCA_009775535.1 Muribaculaceae bacterium | reverse complement strand
GTATATACCTTACAGCCCTCGACGACAAGACTCAGGCTACATACATAGGTTGGCAAGGCGCATTCTACAACCTTGCCAAGGTCCTGATAAACGGCGGACTGGTATGGCTTGCAGGCATGCTCATACGCCATTTCCAGCACACATCGCCCGACATGGCCAACACCTACGCATGGATGGTGATAATGGGTATAATAGCCCTGCTGCTTATAGCGCTGTCTATCTACCATTTCTTCTTCCTGCCTACCGGATCGAAAAGCACTGATGCCCCGAAAGACTTCCGAGCCGCAATGAAGGACCTTCTGGTCGTGTTCATGGACTTCTTCCACAAGCGCCATATCGGATACTTCATCCTGTTCATAATCTGCTACCGCCTAACCGAAGGGTTCGCAGTAAAAATGGTACCGCTGTTCCTCAAGGCTTCGCGCGAAATTGGCGGACTGGGCATGACAAACGAGGAGATCGGACTTATATACGGCACCCTGGGTACGGTAGCATTTATCGTAGGATCAATCCTTGCCGGATACTACGTAGCCAACCTGGGCCTCAAAAAAGCGATACTATCCCTGGTGTGCATCTTCAACATCCCGTTCGTGGTATACTACCTGTTTGCGCTATTCCAGCCCGACAACATATATGTAATCGGCATAGGGCTTGTGGCCGAATACTTCTGCTACGGATTCGGCTTTGTAGGGCTCACACTGTTCATGATGCAGCAGGTGGCACCCGGAAAACATCCGATGGCGCACTATGCATTCGCATCCGCCATAATGAACTTCGGATTCATGATACCAGGCATGATCAGCGGCTGGATATACCAGCATGTCGGCTACGAAATGTTCTTCCTTATAGCCCTGTTCATGGCCACTCCTGTATTCCTGCTCACAATACGCCTGCCTTTCACGCACCGCCAGGACCTGAAATCGGCAGAAACAAAATAACAACAACCCGTTAACGTTTTACTTATTTTAACCTACTGAAATGACTACAACTGACAAATCAAAAATGCCCTGGGAAGAACGTCCGGCAGGATGTACCGACGTAATGTGGCGGTTCTCTCAAAATCCCATCATCGGACGCTACCAGATTCCCTGTGCCAATAGTATCTTCAACAGCGCCGTAGTGCCATTCGGCGACGGATTCGCCGGAGTGTTCCGCTGCGACAACAAAGCCGTACAGATGAACGTATTCGCCGGGTTCAGCAAGGACGGTATCAACTGGGAAATCAACCACGAACCGATAGTATGGGAAGCAGGCAACACCCAGATGATCGAAAGCGACTACAAATATGACCCCCGCGTCACTTGGATCGAGGACCGTTACTGGATCACATGGTGCAACGGATATCACGGACCTACAATCGGTATCGGATACACCTTCGACTTCAAGACATTCTACCAGTGTGAAAACGCATTCCTTCCGTTCAACCGCAACGGCGTGCTTATGCCGCAGAAGATCGACGGCAAGTACGCCATGCTAAGCCGCCCAAGCGACAACGGCCACACACCTTTCGGCGACATCTACATGAGCTTCAGCCCCGACATGAAATACTGGGGTGAACACAGATGCGTGATGAAAGTTGCACCCTTCGACCAGAGCGCATGGCAGTGCACAAAAATCGGCGCAGGTTCAGTGCCCTTCCTCACAGAGGCAGGATGGCTGATGTTCTACCACGGCGTGATAAACACCTGCAACGGTTTCCGCTACTCTATGGGCGCGGCAATCCTCGACAAGGAAGACCCCACCAAGGTCCTATACCGTACAAAGCCCTACCTGCTTGCCCCCGCAGCACCCTATGAGCTTGCCGGCGATGTGCCCGATGTAGTGTTCCCATGTGCAGCACTCCAGGACGGAGAACGTGTTGCCGTATTCTACGGAGCTGCCGACACTACCGTATGCATGGCATTCGGATACATAAATGAAATAGTAGACTTTGTTAAGAACAACAGCCTTTAACTGATAATGTATAAATCACTGTTATTCAGTGCAACCGCAATCTTTTGCCTGTGCTCGGCACAGGCAAAAGAGCCGGTTGACTACGTAAACCCTTTCGTAGGGAGCACAAATTTCGGCACCACCAATCCCGGCGCGGCCACACCTAACGGACTGATGACCGTTGTACCGTTCAACGTGATGGGGTCAGATGATAACCGCTACGACAAGGATGCTAGATGGTGGTCAACTCCATATGACATAACCAACTCATTCCTTACCGGATTCTCCCACGTCAACCTCAGCGGTGTAGGATGCCCCGACCTTGGGTCGCTCCTGCTCATGGCCACTACCGGACCTCTGGAATTTGACTACCACAACTACGGCACAAAATACCATGACGAGAAAGCCACACCAGGCTACTACTCCGTAAAACTGGACAAATACAATATACTGGCCGAAGCTACAGCCACACCACGTTCAGGCATGACCCGCTTCACCTTCCCTAAAGGCGAAGGCAACATCCTGCTCAATCTCGGCGAAGGGCTCACAAACGAGAGCGGCGCTACCGTACGCAAGGTGAACAGCCGTGAGATAGAAGGCTCCAAGCTCCTGGGCACATTCTGCTACAACAACCCACAGGCCGTATATCCTATATATTTCGTGATGAGGCTCAACAAGACCCCGAAACAAAGCGGATTCTGGAAAAAGCAACGCCCGATGCAAGGCGTCGAAGCCGAATGGGAGCCGTATCAGGGTAAATACAAGCCCTACCCCAACTACGGACGCGACCTTTCGGGCGACGACATCGGCGCATGGTTCGTTTTCGACACAACAGAAGGCGAACAGATCGAAGTGTCCATGGGGGTGTCGTTTGTGAGCATAGCCAATGCCCGCGAAAACCTTGAAAAAGAACAACACGGCATGACATTCGGCCAGATAGCAGCCGAAGCACGCTCACGCTGGAACGATGACCTTGGCAGGATTATGGTGGAAGGCGGCACAGATGAACAGAAAGGCGTATTCTACACAGCCCTCTACCACGCGCTCATACATCCAAACATCCTCCAGGATGTAAACGGCCAATACCCGAAGATGGAAAGCGATGAGATAATGACCACCACTGGCAACCGCTACACAGTATTCTCCCTTTGGGATACATACCGCAACCTACACCAGCTCATGACCCTCGTATACCCGGAACGCCAGGAACAGATGGTGAACTCAATGCTGGACATATACCGCGAACACGGATGGCTACCGAAATGGGAACTTTACGGGCGTGAGACATATACAATGGAAGGAGACCCGTCAATCCCTGTGATTGTGGACACTTATATGAAAGGCCTGCGCAACTTCGACATCAACCTTGCATACGAGGCTATGCGCAAAGGTGCTACCACTGAAGGTGCAAACAACAAGATGCGCCCGGATGCAGACGACTATTTCTCCCTGGGATACGTCCCCTTGCGTGAACAGTACGACAATTCAGTATCACACGCACTGGAATACTACATCGCAGACTATGCCCTTTCACGCATGGCAAAGGAACTGGGCAAGACTGATGATGCGAATCTGTTCTACAACCGTTCGTTAGGCTACAAGAACTATTACGACAAAGAATTCGGGACTCTGCGGCCTATCTTGCCCAACGGCGAATTCTATTCACCGTTCGATCCAAAACAAGGCGAAAATTTTGAGCCGTCGCCGGGATTCCATGAAGGAAACTCATGGAACTACACATTCTATGTGCCCCACGACATAAATGGACTCGCCAAACTTATGGGCGGCAAGAAAAAGTTCATTGACAAGCTCCAATCTGTATTCGACAACGGTTACTACGACCCTGCCAATGAACCCGATATAGCATACCCCTTCCTTTTCAGCAATTTCAAGGGAGAGGAATGGCGCACACAGAAACTCATCAAAGAGCTTCTTTCCAAACATTACACTACAAAACCCGACGGCATTCCAGGCAACGAGGACACTGGCACCATGTCATCATGGGCGATATTCTCAATGATGGGACTATACCCCGATATACCTGGCACACCGGAATATATACTGACAACCCCTACATTTGACAAAGTCACCATAAAGCTCGACCCCAAGTACCATGGGGCAGACTCACTGGTGATTGAGACCGTCAATCCGGAAGTGGACAGCGACTATATACAGTCAATAAGCCTTGGAGACAAAAAAACGGGATACAGGATAAACCATTCTGACCTTATCAAGGCCGGCCACCTGAAATTCACAAAGACCGCAGACGGCAAG
The DNA here is from genome assembly GCA_009775535.1 of Muribaculaceae bacterium. GTDB lineage: Bacteria > Bacteroidota > Bacteroidia > Bacteroidales > Muribaculaceae > CAG-873. Next base: position 6,620 of record VSPW01000053.1, on the reverse strand, counting down.
CCTCGCAAGTGAAATATGTAGGCCAATCCTCATCAATACAAAAAATAAACAGCCGGACAATCTTGTCCGGCTGTTTATTTTTACAAACCATTACCTCAAATCCTTTCCAATACGGTCTCTACAAGATCCCTCATGGCATTTTTATAATTAGGATTAGCCTTGTTGTTCATCCTGTTGGCAATTATGGAGCATACGGTCATGGCACGGTGGCCCAACAGACGGCAAAGGCCCTGCAATGGCGCGCTCTCCATTTCATAATTGGTAATGCGGCGACCCTTGTACTCAAATCCCTCTATACGGCTGTTCAGGTCGGGATTGGCAAGAGGCAGACGCAGCTCACGTCCTTGAGGACCATAGAAACCTACAGCCGATATGGTATTGCCCCTCACCATGTCATCACGTCCGATCATGTCTACCAGCCCGCTATCGGCATCCACCACATATGGCTTGGCCCACAGCGGATTCCATCCCGTGTGCCGACATAGCTCCTCCTCAAAACCGAGGTCGGAAACACTGTTACGCCCTGCATAGTAATTCAATACACCATCAAAGCCTATCGCCTTCTCCGCGATCACCGGAGTGCCGATTGTCAGTTCTGGCTGAAGCGCACCAGACGTGCCTATCCTCACCATGGATAGAGTCCGGTGGGTGTCACGTATCTCCCTGGTGGCAAAATCAATATTGGCCAGGGCATCAAGCTCATTAATGACAATGTCAATATTGTCTGGGCCGATACCATGGCTGAGACACATTATGGGCTTGCCTTTATATATGCCGCCTACCGTATGGAATTCCCTTGAGGACACCTCAAATGTCCTGGAATCAAAAAATCCCGCTACCATATCCACGCGTCCTGGATCACCCACCAATATTATACGGTCAGTAAGCTGTTCCGGCAGGATATGCAGATGGAATATCGAACCGTCCGGATTTATTATCATTTCCGAAGGGGCTATTGTCTTTCTGGTCATTGTTATTTTTATATTATTATGTTGTTATTATTGAAAACACATGGTTAACACTATTTGTTGGAAAGGGCATACCTTCCACCAGGCACAGCGATGATCAGGTCCTTGAATTCCATATCGATAAGCAGCGACATAAGAGATCCTGACGGCATACCCAGCCCTACCGACATCCCGTTTACCGTAGATTCCGGATTCGACACAATATAGTCCAGCACAGCTTGTTCCTTTTCTGTAGGCTGATAGAACAGCTGCCCCTGGACAGCCTCCTGTTCCCTTTCCACCCAACGGCAGGCCGCTATAAGGTCAGAGGCGTCACGTATCATAGTTGCCTGGTTTGTCGCAATCAGGTGGTTGCACCCTTCGCTATACGGATCTGACGTCCGTCCGGGTACAGCCATTACCTCTCGGGAATAACCGCCTGCGATACTTGCCGTGACCATCGCACCGCCTTTCCGGGCCGACTCTACAACTACAGTACAATCGCTCATGCCTGCGACAATCCTGTTACGCGCAAGGAAATTGCCACGGTGCACCACATCGGCCGAAGTATAGTCTGTAAGCAACATCCCACCGTTACGTGCCATTTCAGCAGCCACCTGCCTGTGTGCCGCCGGGTATATGGTGTTCAGCCCATGGGCAAGCACAGCTGCGGTAGGAAGTCCGTACTTAAGCGCCGCACGGTGGGCGGCCACATCAATCCCGTATGCAAGCCCGCTAACAATGAGTACATCACCTATGCGTTGTGCGAGATCCTCTACCAGGCGGTTGACAAAATCCACCCCGTATGGAGTGGCATGGCGTGTGCCCACAACCGACACCACATGTGTGTCATTGACCTCACAGTCCCCGACCGTATATACCATAAGCGGAGCATCGTCACATTCCCGCAGGCGCGCGGGATATCCGTCATCCTTAAAATACAGGCATCTTATATTGTTATCCTCGACAAAGTCCAGCTCTCGGGCGGCCTTCATCCGTAACTGAGACCTGTAACTGTCGGAAAACACCGGCAGCATACGGCCCACCCTTGCTGCAAGCTCCCTTTCCGGCACTTCAAAAAACAAAGTTTCAGAACCGATAAGCCCTAGCATCGAATCCGCATTGACACGCCTCATCCCTTTCACCATGGCAAAGGCCATACGGTCGCGCAATATGCCCCGGTCTGCGTGCATCATATCATTACTCTCCTATATATTTGCGGAATGCATCTGCCAGGACGTCCCCACGCGACAACCGGCCGTTCTCAAGTGTCGCTACCGATACCTTGGAGAACACCACCGGCGTACCATCCTTCTTATATATATCCTGATGGAACACGAACAAAGGGCCGCGGCGGGCTATATCAAGCTTGCTCACCATCACGTCCCCTGAACGCAACGGCGATTTATACTCAACCGTGATTTTTGACAGCACAGGATCGATACCGCGGGCATGCATATCCCTGAACGACATTCCGGCCATACGGCAGAACTCATGGCGGGTATGCTCAAGATAATGCAGGTAATTGGCATTATTCACAATACCCTCTACATCAACCTCATAGTCGCGCACGGCAATCTCAAGCTCAAAAATATATTTTTTACCGGACATACTGTATGGATTTGTTTATACATGCAAACTTAACAAAAATTTCCGGTTTTAACATAAATAATGCCTAACTTTGCGTAGACCAGACCATATGGACTGCTTTTTACAACACCTTCAACCATGTACCGGAACTTATATACACAACTGACAATCCTACTATTTGCCATACTCACAGGATGCAGCCACAATGAGGCCAAATACCGCAGCATTGAAGGCGCTGCCTGGCACACCTCCTACCACATCACATACAGTTGCGGCAAAAGCCTTGGCGATTCCGTCACCTCCATACTGAAACAAGTAGAAATGTCACTGTCCCCATATGCCCCCGACTCCAGGATATCGGCCATCAACTCCAATACCGACATGACTGCCGACAGCCTTATCGAACGCGTGTTCCTTGAATCGGTCCGGATAAACAAGCTAAGCGGCGGCGCGTTCGAGCCGACACTTTCACCCCTGTCAAGGTTATGGGGATTCGGAAACGGCAGCGACAGCGCATATTTACCGACACAGGAAATGATTGACAGTGCATTGGTTCATATCGGCATATCACGATGCAGCCTGGCGGACGGCAAGATTGCAAAACCGTCTGGCCTGACAGAATTCAACTTCTCTTCTATAACAAAAGGCATGGGATGCGACATCGTCGCCGAAATGCTGGAGAGGAACGGAAGCCGCGACTATATGGTGGAGATAGGCGGAGAGATAGCTCTGGCCGGCAAGAACCCGCAAGGAAACAGCTGGCGCATACAGATCGATGCCCCGATAGAAAGCACATCCGTTGCCGACATGCACAACCGGATGGTGGTGATACAGCCCAAAGTGCCATGCGGGATAGCCACCTCAGGCAACTACCGCAACTACAAGAAGACAGCCGACGGCAGGCAGATAGGCCATATAATTGACCCAAAGACCGGCTACCCCGCCACGACATCCACCCTTTCCGCAACAGTCATAGCCCCTACGGCAATGACAGCCGATGCCCTGGCCACAGCATGTATGGTGATGGATGCAGAAGATGCCTTGGAAATGCTGGAATCACTGCCTGGCGTAGAGGCCCTGATAGTAACCGCCGGACAGCAATCCGGAAAATGGGAACTGCGGCGGACACCTGGATTCCCTAAAGAATTATAAAAAACAACCGGCCGTCTCCCGACGGCCGATAATTTCTTTAACCTTAAATCTAAATACCATGAAAAAACACAGTGCAAATTATAGTAATTATAACATAATAACCACATGTGCTCTGAATAGTTCACCACTGTCATATGTTTAACTATTATTAACTATATTGTATCCGTCAAATGCACTAACTTTGGTCTACAAACGAACAATAATAATATAAAATTAATCCTCACCTCAAAAATGAGAATACGAATACTGGTCATTGACGATGAAGAATCCGTTTGCGACATCCTGAAATTCAACCTTGAAAAAGACGGATATGAAGTTGACTGCGCATACAGCGCCGAGGAGGCCCTCGAAAAAGACCTGTGCAGCTACTCCATTTTTATTGTAGACATAATGATGGGACGCCTTAGCGGATTCGACTTCGCCAAGCATCTCAAAAACACCATAGGAACAGAAAATACCCCCATAATATTCTGTTCTGCACTTGACCATCAGGACGACAAGGTAATGGGTCTCAACATGGGCGGAGATGACTACATCACAAAACCGTTCAACATTTCCGAAGTCCTGGCCCGCGTCCGTTCGGTGCTACGCCGCTCACACATAAGCCAGACAATAGCAGCAAACGCTGCACAAGGCCACTACGAACCCGACATCACATTCCACAATCTCCGGATAGGCCGCAACGCCAAGATGGCATACCTCAACGGTGAGCCGCTGCCATTGACACGTACAGAATACGACCTGCTGCTTTTCTTCCTCACCCACCGCAACCGCATATACTCACGTGATGAGATATTGCGCAACGTATGGCCCGATGACGGCAAGGTGACATCGCGCACAATCGATACAAACATAACACGCCTCCGCAGCAAAGTCGGCGAATACCGCGACAACATAGTCACACGTCCAGGCTTCGGATATGGCTTTAAAGATTAAGAGGATAAAGATAGGCTACCAATGGCGGCTTTTCTTTCCGCTTATAGGGTTGTTATGGGCCATAATAGCTGGAATGATGCTATGGCAGTACAAACATGAGGAGGACATACGGTTTGAAGAGGTGCGCAAACAGATGAATTACATAAACGCGCGCATACTGTTTGAACGCGACATCGATTCAGATGTGTTCATGCTATTCAAATTCCTGAGCAAATACCACGAAGACGACCCCGTATTCCGCAACATGCGCATTTCAGTGTATGACGCTGTAAACCAGACATTGATATATAACCTGGGCCCGGTACTCCCGTTCGATGAGAATGACCGCTACGGGAAGGACATGGTGTACATGGACACCGACCCATACACAATAAAACGCGACCAGGACAAGGCTATATACTTTTCCGTAATGCACAGCGATGACAATTCTGTAGTGGTGTACAGTGCGGTGTCATATGACGAGATCCTGGCGGGCGCATTCGTCCCAGCCACTGAAATATGGGTAATAGTGCTCATAATAGCGGCTGTTGTCACTGTAATCGCCTTCATATCCACACACTACATCGCACGTACCATAAAAGTGATGCGCGATTTCGCCACCCGAGCGGCGCGCGACCCGCTGTTTGTACCGAACGACAAGTTCCCGAGCGATGAGTTCGGCGAGATCGGACGTCAGATAATCCACATATTCAACGAGCGCGCAAAGGCGATGATTGAAAGCGAACGTGAGCACCAGGCCACAATACGCGCCATGGAGGAACAGAACAACATGAAGCGCAGGATGACAAACAACGTCAGCCATGAATTGAAGACACCTGTGTGCATAGTGAAAGGATATATCGACACACTTGTTGAAAATCCCGACATGGACGAGGCCTCACGGTTACATTTCATGAAAAAGGCCCAGGAGAACATCAACCGCATGACCGAGCTTATAAAAGACGTGTCGATACTGAACAGGTTTGATGAGGCAAGCGAGAAAATACCGATGGAGCCAATTGACTTCCACGATGTGGTGATGACAGTTGAGGATGAAAACGAAGAATCGGGACTGCTGAACGACATGAAATTTGTAAACACAGTACCCGAAGGCACAATAGTGGAAGGCAACTTCTCTCTACTGGTAGCCATGTTCCACAACCTAACAAAAAACGCTGCCCTGTATTCCGGAGGGACAGAAATAGGCGTCAGGCTTATTGACGAAACAAAGGATTCGTTCATATTTGAGTTCTATGACAACGGCAACGGAGTGGCCGAAGAGCACCTGCCACACCTGTTTGAGCGGTTCTATTGCGTAGACTCCGGACGTGCTCGCAAATCATGCGGAACAGGACTGGGACTGCCCATCGTCCACGACACTGTGACAAGCCATGGAGGCGACATTTCTGTATCCAATTCCCCCAACGGTGGCCTTGTATTCAAATTCAGCCTGAACAAGGGTGACATTGCCACCTCTACAGAAATTTGATATTTTTAACACATATACTCCTATTTTTAATAGTATACAGGTGTATTGTTTCCATTTTGTCACAGATATGTAATATTTGCAACGTAATTTTGCATCGTGAATCTGAAATATCATTAAAATCAAAGATATAACAAAATCTATTGCCGAGAAAAGTATCAAGTTCACATAATAGTAATTATTTGAATAATCGCATAACAACATCATTATCCCTTTTGAGGTGCGGGTCGTCGGGATTGACGCCCCGCATTTTTTATGCCTTCCAGCCAATAATAACCGGAATGTACCGTTAAAATTATATAACGCCCACTTTCCATCATGAGAGTACTTATAGTGACAAATATGTATCCTACCCCCGACAGGCCATATTACGGGATATTCGTAAAGGAGCAGGTAGAAGCTATCAGACAGCTGTACAGCGACATCGATTTCGACATCTATTATGTAGACGGACGCAACAGCAAGATGGCATACCTTAAGTCTATATTCGCCATAGACAGGCGGTTAAGGAAAAGGCATTACGATATTGT
>VSPW01000052.1 GCA_009775535.1 Muribaculaceae bacterium | reverse complement strand
GGACAACTTAAAATAATTAATCAACTACCAGATGAACCACATGTACTGGAGGTACTTCATGTGGAACTTCGCCGGACGCCAGAACGACCTGGCCGGAAACGGCGAGCCCCACCTGGGCAACTGGATATCAGGCATACCGTTCATCGACAACCCGCGGCTGGGCGACCAGTCGGCCCTTCCCGACGAGTTCGGCAAGGGCAACAAGGGCCACAACGTGTTCTACATGCTCCCGCTAATCCTGGGCATCCTGGGCGCGCTATGGCAGGCGCTGGCACGATGCGCCAACGGCAGCCGCGGCATAGAACAGTTCTGGGTAGTGGCGTTCCTGTTCATCATGACAGGCATAGCCATCATCCTCTACCTCAACCAGCCGCCGGGACAGCCGCGTGAACGCGACTATGCATTCGCAGGATCGTTCTACGCATTCGCGATATGGATAGGAATGGGCGTGCCAGCCATCTACCACATGGCCAAGGCAGCGCTGTCGAAGTCGAAAGCACCCGCATGCGACGACAATGCATACGAGGCCGCATGCGACACATACGGAAAGACCACAGCGGCAAAGGCCACCGCAGCCGTGGCCGTGCTCATCGGCATAGCCGTGCCGCTGCAGATGGTGTCGCAGACATGGGACGACCATGACCGCTCCGGACGCTACCTGGCACGCGACCTGGGCATGAACTACCTCAACTCGCTCGACAAGGACGCCATAATATTCACATACGGCGACAACGACACCTTCCCGCTGTGGTATGCACAGGAAGTCGAGGGCGAGCGCACCGATGTGAGGGTAATCAACCTCAGCTACCTGACCACCGACTGGTACGCAAACCAGATGCGCCACCCGTATTACGATGCAAAGGCTGTCGACATGTACGCACAGCCCACCGACTACGGCTACGAAAAACTCGGATGGAGCTTCATACATCCCAGTGCCTCATCCAACCGCGTGGATGTCAAGACCGGGCTCGACGACTTCTATTCACGCGTCGACGCCAACGACCAGAAGCCGGCCGACTCATACGACCGTATGATGATGTACTACAATTACACCATCCCCGTCGACCGCCAGGCGGCAGCGGAGCGCTACGGCACAGCCGCCGCCCCTGACTCAACCGACCTGTACGCATGCTACCCCACCGACCTGGAATTCTCCATGGGACGGCCGGGCACAGGGTTCAGCCTCAGCGACCTGCTGAGCGTCGACATTGTGGCCAACAGCTTCAAGGGAGGGCACAAGCGTCCGGTGTACTACGCCACCACAGTGCCCACATCCAACTATGCGATGTTCTCACGCTACATGCACCCCACCGGCATGGCGCTGGAAGTGACACCATACGACAACTCAAACATAGGCATCAACGCCGAGAAGGGATACCGCAACATCATGGAACGCTTCCGCTGGGGCGGCATGGACAAGGCTACATCGGCAAATGACCTGTACCTGGACGAGACAATACGCAGGATGGTGGCCTCGACACGCGGCGCGATACTCAACATCGCCAACGGCCTGGCCGATACCGGCACGCAGCAAGCACCGCAGTGGGCCGACAGCCTGGCACGCAAGAACGGCATGCCCGCCGTGGCCACACACGCCGACATGGCGGCAGCCCTGCTGAAGTTCATGGAAGAGAAGATGCCGGCAGCGGCTGCGCCTTACGATGCCACATTCGGTATCGACATGGCATCGGCTTACTACCGCCTATACACCATGACCGGCGACAAGGGCCTGCTCGACCGCGCAAAAGAGATCACCGATACCGAGCTCCCCCGATTCGGACAGTTCGCCCGCTATGCATCGACCCTCTCCCCATACCTGCTCGGACATCTCACATCGCTCGACAACTACAACCTATATGCCTTGTCAGGGCTGCTGGGCCTGAAAAACCGCATCGCCCTGCGCGAGGCCATACAGGACAAGGCCGCTGACGAGGACATGGCCAAGTATGTCGATATCATCGACAACATTGACGATGACACCTTCACATTCTACATATCCCGCTGGCTGTACGTCATGGGCTACGGCAAGGAAGAATTCCAGCAGATCTACTCCAACGCATCCGACGAGATTGCCCAAATGGCAGAACTCGCGGCTGTGGTCGACGCCCTCCACGAAGTCACCGGAATAGACCCGATGGAGGCCACCGGAAAGATGGCCAAGGACCTGGGGGTAAGCGTAGAGGAGATACAGAGGGTATTCAGCACACGCGTCCATTGACGTACACGCAATGTCTCACCGAAAACATCACCGCAAGTGCTGATCGAACGCCCCCCGCTGCCATATCGCCTCCTTTTTCCGGAGGCGATATGGCGTATAAAGATAAAGCGCCGCAAAGTGGCGTTCCTCACCTTCGACGACGGCCCAATCCCTGAGGTCACACCATGGGTGCTCGACACCCTGGACCATTACGGCGTGAAGGCCACATTCTTCATGGTAGGCGACAACGTACGCCGGTATCCAGGGCTGATCGAAGAGGTGCGACGCCGCGGCCACACCGTGGGCAACCACACCATGCACCACCTCCAGGGAATGAAAGTGACATCGCGCACATATATGCGCGACATCACGGAGGCCGATGCCCTGATAGACTCGCCTCTGTTCAGACCACCGCACGGGATACTGCGGTGGGCGCAGGCTGCCGCCATAAAGAACCACTACAATATAATAATGTACGACCTGGTGACTCGCGACTACTCCAGGAAAATGCGCCCGCAACAGGTGCTGGCCAACGTGAAGCGCTACGCCCGCAACGGCTCTATAATAGTGTTCCACGACTCGCTGCGCGCCCAGCGCAACCTGCGGTACGCCCTGCCGCGCGCCATACAGTGGCTCAAACTGCAAGGCTATGAACTCGAGCCACTACCCGTTTGACAAGGGTAGGCTGCGGGCCGAAGCCGCCGGCATAGGGTTCGCCGCAATAGGCGTGGCCGATGCCACAGAGGTCGACCCGGACGCACACTCCCTCTACATGTCATGGATAGCCCGTGGATGTCACGGCACGATGGACTATCTCGACCGCTACCATGACGTAAGGCGCGACCCACGTTTTCTACTTGACGGGGCACGCTCGGTGGTATGCTGCGCCATACCCTACACTCCCCCACAACGCCAGCCGGCAGGATCGCCGCGGATAGCATCATACGCCCTCGGGCAGGACTACCACGAAGTGGTAAGGGACATGCTACGGCGGCTGGCCGCGCATATCGACAGCAGCTGCGGGTCGCAGTCAAGGGTATGCGTCGACACCGCCCCACTGCGCGAACGGTACTGGGCCGTGCGCTCCGGGCTTGGATTCACCGGCATCAACGGGCAACTGATAGTGCCAGGCATTGGCTCCCAGGTGTTCCTGGGCGAAATCGTCACCACCGCATACATACAGCCCGACGCCCCAGCCACCGGACATTGCCGCAAGTGCATGGCATGCGTCAAGGCATGCCCGGGAGGGGCTATAGGCGCAGACGGCAGCTTCGACGCACGCAGATGCCTGAGCTATCTCACAATCGAATACCGTGGCCAGCTCCCCGACGGGATAGACCCCGGCGACAGGCTATACGGATGCGACACATGCCAGGACGTATGCCCGCACAACCGCGACGCCGCACCAACCGCGATAGAGGCATTCTGGCCATCGCCGCAGCTGCTGTCGGCCACGGCCGGCACTATAGCCGCACTGACCCCAGATACATACCGGTCGCTGTTCAGGCACAGCGCCGTCCGCCGCGCAAAGCTGCCGATGCTCCTGCGCAACCTGCAATGGATACAGCGGCACAGGCAATGACAGGCATGTCCCGGATACGAGTTTTTTTCGTAACTTTGCAGCCATATATACCACACCCATGACCGACAAGCTGACATCCGACCTCATCGGAGACCCCAATATATGGCGTATGGCCATGCTCATTTCCGATGATGCCCTCGATGTGGTGGCCTACTCCACCGTCGAGGACAACTCCATGCTGTACCGCCACATCCCGCTGGACACAGCCGCCGCCGACCGGGTGAAAGCCCTTGAGGAGGTCGTGTATGAAAACCCTCTGCTGCTGGCCGGGTTCGACAAGGTGTGGTGCGTGGTGCGCACACGCCGTTTCTTCACTTTGCCACAGGCAGTAGCATCCGATGACGTCCTCACCGCTGAAATCACGTCCGCGGTATGGCCTGCAGGGGGCAGCCCGGGATTCACCGCCATCACCAACCACCTCGAAGGGCTTGACACATCGATAGTGATGGAGATTCCGCGTCCACTAGCCGGATTCCTAAGGCGCACCTTCGACAATCCGCCCATACTCCACCACCTCACACCCCTGTGCCGGTACTTCCACGGGAAGGGACGCCTTGGCAACAGCGGGCGCATGTACGCGCATTTCCATAAAGGACAGGTCGACATAATATCATTCAGCCGCAGCACGGTAGCCTTGGCAAACAGCTACCGTTACCGCGACCCGATGGACGCCATATACTACATAATGGCATGCCGCAACATGGCCGGGCTCGACCCCATGGCCGATGAGCTGTTCCTGTGCGGCGACACTGCCGTGCGGGAGGAGACCACACCGCAGCTGCGCGAATACCTGGCATACGTGATGCCCGTTATATTCCCGTCTGCAGTATTCAAGACCGGGAAAAACGCACTTTCAGCACCTTTTTACCTTACAATACTCCCACTATGCGAATAATCCGAGGAAAATACGGACGTCGGCGCTTCGACGTCCCCACAAACATATCGGCAAGGCCAACCACCGACTTCGCCCGCGAGAATATATTCAACGTAATGGAAAACATCGTTGACTTCGAGGACGCCGAAGCATTAGACCTGTTCGCCGGCACTGGCGCAATCACATTTGAGTTCCTGTCGCGCGGATGCAAGACAGTGACTTCAGTGGAAAAGGCCGCCACACAGTACAACTTCATACGCAAGGTGGCCCAGCAGCTCAACGCCACCGACAGCCTGCGCCTAATCCGCGGGGACGCGCTCAGGTACATACCGTCGGCTACTGCACAATACGATGTGATATTCGCCGACCCCCCATACGACCTTCCCGGTTTCGGGGAGATACCGGCGATGATACTGGGATCGGAAATGATAAGGAAAGGGACTCTGGTCGTGGTGGAACACTCACGGAAGTTCGACTTCTCCGGCCTTCCAGGATTCATCGGCCACCGCGCATACGGCTCCGTGAACTTCTCGCTCTTCATCCCGCAGCCTGCCGACTGAAATCCGCGCCCCTATAGGCACAGATATACCATATATGCGGCATATGCCGCCACCATCACAGCCCCCTCAAGGCGCGTGATGGTGCGCCGGCGGAAAAGCCTCCCGAAAAGCCAGAACAGCACACTGGCCCCAAGCAGTGCCGACAGGTCGGTGTCAGTGATGCCGCCCAACGGCAACGGGGAGACCGTAGCCGCCGACCCCAGCACAAAAAACACATTGAACACACAGCTGCCCACCACATTGCCTATCGCCAGGCCCTGAGAGCCCTTTACGGCCGCGGCTACAGACGCAGCAAGGTCAGGAAGCGATGTGCCTATGGCCACTATAGTCAGTCCTATCACCGATTCGCTCACGCCAAGGCCACGCGCCACGCCCGTAGCCCCGTCCACAAAAAGGCTGCCGCCCCATATCAGGCCGCCGAGTCCGCCCGACACCATAAGCCAGGCGGCCCATGCCGGACGTCTTTTCACCGTACCGCCCTCACCGCCCTCACGGACCTTGTCCCCCGACCTGGCCATGGATAGCGTGTAACGCATGAATATCACAAAAAACAGCAGCATCAGCAACCCGTCAGTACGGTCCACCATATTCTCCGCACTCCCGTCAAGCCACACATCATTGCCGCATATCAGCACCACCGCCGACGACAATACCACAAGCGGTATCTCATTGGCCATCAGCGAACGCCCTACACCCACTGGACGCAACACCGCCACAAGCCCCACTATCACAAGGATATTGAACAGGTTACTGCCCACCACGTTGCCTATCGCCAAGCCGGGATTGCCCGTAGCCGCCGATGTCACACTTATCACGAATTCAGGCGCTGACGTGCCGAAGGCCACAATCGTAAGCCCGATCACCATATCAGGGACACCCCAGCGGCGGGCAAGCGCCGATGCCCCGTCAGTAAGAATATTTGCGCCGCCCACTATCAACACAAGCCCGGCCAACAGTATAAATATGCTTGTAACCATATACTCTTTTATTTTTTCATTTATTGTATCATCCGTTATAAAAAACGCGGCGTCCTCACGAAGAAGATGCCGCGTGGCATTATGATAGAGAATTAAGGGTGTTCTCGGGGCGGGCGACCGCGGCACTTTCAGCCACGCGGTACATGATTGCCGTCTTTCCAGGCCACCAGGGTGGGATTTCAATCCCATCGCCTGCTCCAAAAAAATAGTTGTTTGTTACAATGTCCTTTGTCTATATAACATACATGGCATCCGGTTGGTTGACACCCTGACGTCCACAATGGACTAAAAAACACTAATTTTTATGGAACAGCTTCCCTGCCCCATTAGGGATCGATATAATATGTGTAGCCCTCCCAGCCTATCACCGTATCTCCTTCACGGTTATATGTCGGAGTGTGGGTCCTGTTCCGTTTAAGGTCAGTCTTCTTGTTCACAGCCTTCCTGGAAGCCTCCACCACCTTGGCGAAACTCTTGGATTTTGCCAGCTTTGGGCCCCAGTTCTCACGGATTGACTTGAAATCATACGTGTTGAGCGCATCGAAAAGGCCGCGCAACGCCGTAAACTGCTCCATCTGGTCCCTGCTCCATCGGCGGTTGGAGTCAAGATATGCCACCGCCTCATCAAGCGATGCGTTCTGCGCAGCCGCATCCGCCTCCGGGACAGGTGCAGGTTCTGCCTGCACGGGTGCAGTCTGGGCATTATTCTCAGCCACAGCCGGCTGGACAGGCATCTGCTGTGGCACAACGGCCACAGCAGACGTATCTGCCGGGACTTCTGGCTGCACAGAAGGAGCAGCACCGGTTGTACTGTCAGAACATCTGCCCAACACAAACATCAATATGATACCGGCCACAAGTCCGGCCACAGCATAGGCAGCCTTCTGCCACCACGGACCAGCTGCAGGACCGGTATATCCGAGATAATTGGTCCGCGTAGGTCCTTCCTGTAGAGAATCCAGAAGCTCATACCCGTCAATCGGCGAGCCGGCCAGCTCACGCTTGCTCCTGATCTCAAATTTTATCGGCGCGCCATACTCCGATGACTTCAGCGGCATCTCAAACTGGTACACCTTCCTGCGCTCCTGCATCTGTATCAGCGCCTGGGTAGTCGACGCCAGGTCCATCCTGGCCGAATAAGGGAAATATCCCTCACACGCCACCCATACATGGGCCTGCGACAGATCATTCTGCGTGAACTTATGCCCGCCGGCTATCTCAATGCCATTCACCTTTATGACACATCCGCGGAGCGGCTCTTTGGTATCCTGTGACGTTATGTTGAACGAAGCCGGCGTTATAGCCTTGCGGGCATCGCTTACAGCCACCATCTCTGGGACAACCCCGGCCTCTTCCACCGCCACAGGCTGCTCGATATCATCAAACCCCTGCCTGCGCCAGCTCACCACTACCTCACCGTGCAACGGGGCTTTGAACGGCCTGTCGAAAGGCTCACCATATATATAGGGAGCGAAACCAGCCGGATTCGGCTCTGGAGGGTTGACAGGCACAACCTCCTGAAGCGGCTCTTCGGTAAGGTCTGCACCTACACCATTGACCCCGATACCGTCCTCAAGAAGGAGCACACCGCGGTAACGCAGGAAACCTGGCTGATAGAGATGCTCCCCGAAAAATTCGGCAAGCCCACGTCCCTCGCCTCCATAATAACAGAAAGCATAGTCAGTCCCCTGATTGGGCACAATGGCCGGCGCATTCCTGTCAAGAGTGTACTCCGTGGCAAACACCTGGCGCAATTCGGCTATATCCGCCTCGCCAACACCTGCACCCGACACCTTCTTGGTGGTGAGCCTTACAGCATCATACAGCTGGCCGGCACTTATGTCAAGGCCGTTAGGCACATATATCCATGCCCCAAGATGGTCAAGTGGCTTGTCAGGGATAGTACGGAGGACCACTACAAACACACCTTCTCCGGTGTATTTCAGCATATAGAATATGTTTTTCTCCGTCGAATCATAGTTCACAGTCTTCAATGCCTGGCGGAGATCCTGCACGTGGCGGCGCACATCCTCCGACGGATTGAAATTCACCAGGTTCTTGTAGCCCCTCAGCGATTTTGTGATATACAGTTGAAGTTTGTTCATTTTCTGGATTATGGTTTTAGACACACACGCCGGCATGCCGGCGCGACCGCCGTATCCGGCACACTACAAAATTACTACAAAAAAAACTTGCACTTGCAAAAAACTGCAATTTTTTCGGCATATATGCATTTTTTATGCCTTACAGCCAAAATCGCGGTTTTCAACTTTAACACATAACAGGTATTATACCATGCAATTACACAAATACCTTAGAGCGTTAAAATCCACTAAACGTAATTTAACACGTCAGGACAGATTCCTATGCACTAACTTTGCAGAAAATCCCATAACACACAACAACAGACACACACCACCATGAGAAAAATCGACTCCATCATCATCCACTGCTCGGCCACCCCAGCCGGACGCCACGTAACTGCCGCCGACATCCGCAAATGGCATATCGCACGAGGCTTCACGGACATCGGATACCATTACATCATATACCTTGACGGGAGCATACACACCGGACGGCCATTATCACAAACCGGTGCACACTGCCGTGGACACAACACCGGATCAATCGGAATATGCTACGTAGGCGGACTCGATGCCCTGGGCACATCACCGGCCGACACCCGCACCGATGTACAGCGCCGCTCACTCCGCAGCCTCGTGGCGCAGCTCCTTGACACATACCCCGGGGCTACAGTACACGGCCACCGCGAATTTGCCGCAAAAGCATGCCCATGCTTCGATGTAGCCACAGAACTGTAGCCGCCCGCACACCCGCCCAAGTAAGTACGTATTCATTTTGTTTTTAAACCCGAAATTTGTTAACTTTGCATTTTATTACACTAAATGCGCTAATATCACATTACAAGCATATGAACCCTCTTGAACTTTCTGAACAGGAAATAGTACGCCGCAACAGCCTTCAGGCCATGCGCGATGCAGGCATCGACCCGTACCCTGCCGCCGAATTCACGGTGACCGGACACGCCACAGAGATAAAGGACACATTCTCCGACGACGCACCCATCCGGGAAGTGGCCGTCGCCGGACGCGTAATGAGCCGCAGGATAATGGGAAAAGCCTCATTCATAGAGCTGCAGGACTCCACCGGACGCATACAGGTATACATCTCACGCGATGACATCTGCCCCGGGGAAGACAAGGAACTGTACAACACCGTATTCAAGAAACTTCTCGACATAGGCGACTTCGTAGGGATCACAGGATTCGTATTCCGCACACAGATGGGCGAAATCACAGTCCACGCAAAGACCCTGACCGTATTGTCCAAATCACTGCGCCCCCTGCCCATCGTAAAAGTCAAGGACGGCGTCACATACGACGGGTTTGAAGACCCCGAACTGCGATACCGCCGCCGCTACGTCGACCTGGTGGTAAACGATGGCGTGAAGGAAATATTCCTTAAACGGACAAAGGTATATTCCACAATGCGCGACTTCTTCAACTCACACGGATACATCGAAGTCGAGACTCCGATACTTCAGTCGATCCCCGGAGGCGCATCGGCACGGCCGTTCATCACCCACCACAACGCGCTCGACATACCACTATACCTGCGCATAGCCGACGAACTGTACCTCAAGCGCCTGATTGTAGGCGGATTTGAAGGCGTCTACGAATTCTCCAAGAACTTCCGCAACGAAGGCATGGACCGTACACACAACCCGGAATTCACATGCATGGAGATATACGTAAGCTACAAGGACTACAACTGGATGATGGCATTCACAGAACAGTTGCTGGAACAGATAGCGATAGCCGTAAACGGCACGACAAAAGTCAAGGTCGGAGACAACGAGATAGACTTCAAGGCCCCATACCGCCGCGTCACCATGACCGAAGCCATCAAGGAACACACCGGCGTCGACATCACAGGCATGGACGAAGATGCCCTCCGCGATGTATGCAAGACACTCGGCATCGAAGTCGAGCCGTCAATGGGCAAAGGCAAACTGATCGACGAGATATTCGGTGAAAAATGTGAAGGACGATACATACAGCCCACATTCATAACCGACTACCCCATCGAAATGTCGCCGCTCACAAAGCGCCACCGCAACAACCCAGAACTCACCGAACGGTTTGAGCTTATGGTCAACGGCAAGGAGCTGGCAAACGCATATTCGGAGCTCAACGACCCCATCGACCAATACGGACGCTTTGTAGAGCAGATGAAACTCTCCGAAAAAGGCGATGACGAAGCCATGATCATCGACCACGACTTCATACGCGCGCTAGAATACGGGATGCCGCCCACATCAGGCATGGGCATAGGCATGGACCGCCTGGTCATGCTCATGACCGGACAGACTACCATACAGGAAGTGCTGCTGTTCCCGCAGATGCGCCCCGAAAAGACACAGCGCCGCGACAAGGAAGAAGCATATACCGCCCTCGGCATAGACCAGCAATGGGTTGCGCCGATACAGAAAGCCGGATACCTTACAGCAGACTCCCTAAAAGACGCCAATCCAGGCAAGCTACACCAGGAACTGTGCGGGATAAACAAGAAATTCAAGCTGGGACTAAACGCCCCGTCTATCGATGAAGTAAAATAATGGGTCGAGGCCGCAGGCGAATGCCCCTACCATCAACCCAAAGGCAT
>VSPW01000051.1 GCA_009775535.1 Muribaculaceae bacterium | reverse complement strand
GCATACAACTTTCTACAAAAGCAACAATGGACATAAATACACCTACTTTACACGCATCAAATGGAAAAAACACTTTCTCCATTGAAGTACTTCCTCCGCTAAAAGGACGGAGCATAACCCAGTTGCTTACCAACATTGATTCGCTTATTGAATACGCCCCTAAATATATCAATATCACAACCCACCGCAGCGAAATGATATACAAAAGCGTATCCGAAGGGTTGTATCAAAGAGTGTCAGAGAGGTCTCGCCCGGGAACTGTAGCGGTAGCCGCAGCCATACAAAACCGATATAAGATACCTGCCGTACCTCATATACTTTGCAGCGGGTATTCAAAAGCTGAAACTGAATATGCACTTATAGACCTAAGTTTCCTCGGCATAACTAACCTGCTCCTGCTGCGTGGAGATAAGGCAAAACACGAAAGCCGCTTCATTCCAGACCCAAACGGGCACAGCCACGCATCGGAACTTCAACAACAAGTCAACGCATTCAATGATGGTGTACTCCTAGACGGCACGAACATGGAGACACAGGCCGATGCCAAGTTTACATATGGTGTCGCAGGATATCCTGAAAAGCACGAAGAATCCCCTAATGCCGACACAGATATACATTGGCTAAAACATAAAATTGACAACGGCGCATCATATATCGTCACACAAATGTTTTTTGACAACCGGAAATATTTTTCTTTTGTTGAATCATGCCGTGCTGCAGGAATAAATGTTCCGATTATCCCTGGGATCAAACCGATTGTCAACATCAACCAGCTTACAGTAATACCGAAAACATTCAAAGTGGACCTGCCTAACGAACTTGTTTCCGCCTTATCATCATGCCATAATAGTGCCGACTGCGCCAAACAAGTAGGAATTGAATGGGCTATATCACAGGTAAAGGAACTGCAAGATAACGGAATCAGACACATCCATTTCTACTCACACAACGCCACCTCTAGCGTACAGTCCATCGTGAAGGCTATATTTTGACCTATAGGTTACTTACGTAAAACCGCAAGCATGCCTTCAACCGTAAATCCATCAAAAGACCCTATTACGGCATGAGCCTTCCCTTTCAACGAAAAGGATGAATTTGTTGTGGCCACACCTATAGTAATAGCACCCGAAGCCATTCCGGCAGCAATCCCTGAAAATGAATCCTCAAACACATAACAGTCCTTTATATCCCTGCCAATTGCTTTCGCCGCGATAAGGTAACCTTCGGGATCTGGTTTCGACCTGGTGACATCTTTATCAGTTATCACCACATCAAAATAGCTACGCAGATCAGGTATACACCTAAAAAGATGTGACATCTTCTTATCTCCGCTACTGGTGACAATTGCAGCCGGAATACCGGCCCGGCGCAAGCCCTCAAGAAAATCACGCACCCCATCAAAAAGCCTATATTCCATACCGGCCTCATGCGCTGCCAAACGTGCTACAATATCATCCTGCACCACCTTGTCCGGAAAATATGTGTCTAGGATTTTTGCCAATGTATTACCCTTTATGATATGTGCAAAATCGTCAATTCCAACAGGATATATAGCAGTGCCGATCTCATGCCAAAAATCGGTATATATGCCTTCCGTATCAACTATAACTCCATCCAAATCAAAAAGAGCACCGACATTATTGTTCATCGCCATTTACTTATTATTTATAACCAATAAAAAACAAGGAGCACCAAAACATAAGTCTTGACGCTCCTTCTGTCCTTTCCGACTTGGAATCGTTATTCAGCTGCGGGAGCTTCAACGGTTTCGCCTTCAGCATTTTCTGCAGCGGCGGCGGCCTCTGCTTCTGCCTTAGCGGCTGCGAGCTCTGCTTTTTTCTTTGCAACGATTTCAGCCTTGGCCTTATTCTTAGCCTGTTCTGCCTCCAGACGCTGCTTTGCTGCCAACTCTTTCTTGTCGGCCATGTCTGCCTTAAGGGCATTCACGGCTGCTTGCTTACCGTTCTTCCATGCATCGAAGCGGCGCTGTGCCTCTGCCTCATCAAATGCGCCCTTGCGGACACCACCCTGGAGGTGCTTCATCAACAATACACCTTCCTTTGAAAGGATAGTGCGAACTGTGTCGGTAGGTTGCGCACCGACATTCATCCAATACAAAGCCCGCTCGAAGTTCAAAGTTATTGTAGCAGGATTAGTGTTCGGATTATAAGAACCTATCCTTTCAATAAATCTACCATCTCGTGGTGCCCTGCTATCGGCGATAACAATAGGATAGAACGCATAGTTTTTGCGACCATGACGTTGCAGTCTGATTTTTGTTGCCATTAATTAAATAATTATAAGTTGGTTTTGTATTGCTTTAAGCGGTTGCAAAGTTACGAATTATTCCCCACCCCACAAAATTTCCGCGGGCCATTTATAGCATACATCCATGATTTATCCCATGTTTTTGCAAATTATTATGCGATGTATAGCCTAGTCCCAAATCTCCCTCCACGACACCCAATATCGTAAACAGGAACGGAGGCCTGGATGGCATACTATCATATACCATTTTTATTCCCCGCATTTTTAGCACGGTTGCGTAAAATTATCTTTACGAAAGATTCAGGCAGAATTATGTTATAACTGTCTATTGCGGAGTCGAAAAGCGGTGCTATTTCCTCATCCTTGAACCCGGCTATGCCACAACCAATGCGTGTCACATAGAATGTGGTCTGATCCCATTCCGATGCCAATGCCAAAAATTCATCCACATATGGCTTTATCGTATCCACCCCTCCTTGCATAGTAGGTATGGCATACGACTGCCCTTGAATCCCTACGCCCTGGCCCATTACAGCGCCAAACTTCTGATAGGCGACCTTGGCTGCGCCACCGCCATGGATACCCGCAAGGTTGCTGCCAAATACAAACACTTCATCCTCTTTAAGGGATGTTATATTTTCTGGTGTATATTTCATATCTATTCTTTTGAATATAACAAATTCCACATCCTATTTATTATATATAACCTATCAAACAACCTTATTCAAATAATTATTACGGCTGCCGGAATTATTCATGGATTTTTTGTTAATTTTGCGAAGACTTAACTACGAACCTTCCGTTTTGTAATGAAAAAGTACATATTAGACATGACTGTCAGCAGCAACACGCGCCTCAATGGAGCATATGGACTGCTGAAACTCACATCAAACAATATGCAATTGCCTGAAATGATGCCAGGGCAATTTGTTCAGATTGAAATTCCAGACTCAAAAACCACATTTCTCCGACGTCCCATTTCCATATGCAACGTTGATACCAAACGTAATGAACTTTGGCTTCTGGTACGTGATGCAGGAGCAGGCACACATTCCTTGATTAACACTCCTGCCAGTCGAACAATTAACGTGGTACTGCCTCTAGGCAACGGATTTTCAACAGATCTCAAGCCTGGATCAACACCGCTCCTTATAGGAGGCGGTGTAGGCGTTGCACCCATGCTATATTTAGGCAAATACCTGCAAACCATTGGCATTGTCCCACGTTTTCTTCTAGGGGCACGCTCTGAAGCCGACCTTCTGCTACTTGACGAATTTGAAAAGACAGGGGATGTGTATGTATCTACTGATGACGGATCACGCGGTACACCTGGAATAATCACCTTAAATCCAGTCTTGGAATCGAATGCAGATATAATATATTGCTGCGGCCCGTCACCGATGATGAAGGCTGTAGCATCCATTGCCCGCGAAAGAATGATAACATGCGAGGTGTCTTTGGAAAATATGATGGCTTGTGGACTAGGAGCATGCCTATGTTGTGTGGAAAAAACAGTAAAGGGCAATACATGTGTATGCACAGACGGCCCGGTATTCAATATAAATCAATTGCTATGGTAAAGCTCAATGTCGATATAGCAGGACTTAAACTAAAGAATCCGGTCCTGACCGCATCTGGTACTTTCGGTTACGGGGAAGAATTCGGAGATTTCATAGACCTTAACCGCCTGGGTGGATTCATAGTCAAAGGGACAACACTTGAACACCGCGAAGGCAATCCCTATCCACGGATGCATGAGACCCCTTCGGGTATGCTCAATGCCGTAGGCCTACAGAATAAAGGCGTTGACTATTTCATTGATAACATATACCCACGTATCAAGAATCTCGACACCGAAATAATTGTAAACGTATCAGGGGCAAAAATACCGGACTATGTAGCCGTATGTGAAAAATTGAATGCCCTTGACAAGATACATGCAATTGAAGTCAACATATCATGCCCCAACGTAAAGCAAGGTGGCATGGCCTTCGGTACTACATGTGAGGGTGCTGCCGAGGTGACACGCGCTGTGCGTAAGGCTTTCAACGGTACGTTGATTGTCAAGTTATCGCCTAACGTGACATCAATTGCCGATATTGCACGTGCCGTGGAATATGAAGGGGCTGACAGTGTATCACTGATAAATACCTTAATGGGCATGGCTATCGATGTAGAACGTCAAAAGCCGTACCTGTCCACAATCACTGGCGGACTGTCTGGCCCGGCTGTACGCCCAGTGGCAGTACGCATGGTCTGGCAGGTGGCCAAGGCGGTAAAAATTCCAGTGATTGGCCTAGGTGGTATAATGAACGGGAGTGATGCACTTGAATTCATCATGGCCGGCGCCAGGGCTGTACAAGTTGGCACTGCCAATTTCATCAATCCGGCAGCCACTATAAATATTATCGATGAAATAACGGACTATATGGAACGCCATAATGTATCCGATATCAACGAACTTGTAGGCATTATCTGATAAAAATATTCATAAAATGTGCCCCGTCCGATTGTGGTCTGGGCACATTTTTTAATGTATCTGCTTTAGGACTGATGTAATACGTTCAAGGGCATCTTGAAGCACACTTCGGGGACATGCAAAATTTATTCTTATATATCCCTCCCCGGCCTGGCCATACATTGTACCTGGATTTATCCTTACTTTAGCCTTTTCATGAATGTATGCGGCAACCTCTTCAGAAGTCATACCCAATGGTTTTATATCAATCCAGGCAAGATATGTACCTTCGAGTGGCATTACAGCCAGTTCCGGCAATGATTCGGCAAAATATAATTTTAGCATATCTAAATTGCCACACAAATACTTGACCAATGCATCCAGGTATTCCTCTCCTTGCGTATAAGCCGCCATTAACCCCGCAATCCCAAACGGATTCACATCACACACCTCATTGTCGTTTATCGCCCTGTCAATCCGCTCCCTATATTCCTTTACTGGAGAGACCACCATTGCAATCTGCAATCCGGCCGTATTGAATGATTTTGACGGGGATATGCACGTAACTGTATTCTGTGCAACCTCTTCATCTATAGAAGCGAACGGGATATACCTATGAGCCCCGTATACAAGTTCACAATGTATTTCATCGCTTAAAACCAGTACTCCTGCTTCCAGGCACATCCGTCCGATCCTAAGCAGTTCTTCCCTGTTCCACACCCGGCCACCTGGATTATGTGGATTACACATTATAAAAACCTTTACATCCTCACGATTTAACACTGTATGTAAAGCATCATAATCTACCTCATATCTACCATCTTCAGCCACCACTAACAGGCATTCAACCACCGAGCACCCATTATTTCGTATTGAAGAGAAGAAACAATTATATGCAGGGGTAAGCAACGCCACACCATCGCCTGGATTTGTCATAGCTTTTATCACAGCCGATACAGCGGGCACAACACCTGTAGTGTATAACATATCCTGTCGGCAGAAGTCCCATCCATGACGGCGGCTGAACCACCCTGTAACAGCATCATAGAACCTGTCGGGGACTACAGTATATCCAAATATCCCCCTATCGACAACACCGTGCAACGCTTCTGTAATCACAGGCGCTGTCCTGAAATCCATGTCTGCAACCCACATAGGAATCACACCTTGGCTTTCAGGAGTATCCCATTTATATGAATCCGTACCACGTCGGTCGACAGGAGTATCGAAAAAATCTTTATCAATCATAATTCGTAATAATTTATGGGTTGTTCCAATTCTTTAGTCTCTATATGTGAGAGGTTGGTTGCCTTGTGTATCCACCTATTCCGTAGAAGCCTCCACAAAAATATGCCTCCACGGAAGCATAACTCTATGCACATTGCAATCCAGACTCCCTTTAACCCCATAGTACCTGCCAACCATGCGGCAAGCGGTATGCGCACACCCCATATACTCACAAGATTCATCATTGACGGCACTAATGTATCACCCGCGCCGACAAACACACCATACGCCACAATAGAGGCTGCATACATAGGCTCTGCAAATGCCTCAATGCGCAAGGCCATAACACCCATGTCGCGCACCTCTTGTACAGGCGTGAATATTTCCATCAACATAGGTGCAGCCAAATACATGGCAAGCCCCATGACAGTCATTATGCCTATCCCCATCCCCATTGTTATATAAGCAAAACGGCGTGTAAGGTTACGGCGTCCAGCACCTATTGTCTGTCCGACAAGGGTTGTTGCAGCATCAGCCACACCGAATCCAGGAGTATAACAAAGGCTCTCGGCTGTTATCGCGAAAGCATTGGCCGCAATTGCTACAGTTCCAAGCGGTGCTACAATAATAGTAAGGAAGATCTGAGCCCCGCACATTATTATATGCTCTGTACCCATTGGCAAACTTATTTTCAAAGCACGGCGCAATGTTTCACGTCTTGGGATAAATGACACAAGATGTTTACGCATATTTAAATGCCTTGATTTACGCAAGAGGTAATACATCATGAGCGAAGCCGTGACAACCTCTGCACATACAGTACCTAATGCAGCACCAGAAACACCAAGGCCTGCACCAGGGACGGTAATGCCTACCCCCATAACCAGAATATCCCTGGAAGGGAATATCAAAAACCAATTGAATACCACATCAAGGACACACATCGTGACATTCAATATACCAGGAATCAAGGTATTCCCGCTACACCTAAGCAAACTGCCCGCAAGAAAATTCATAAAAAGTACAGGCAAACCCAAAGAGAATATCCTGAAATAAGATGATGCCGACGGTACTATTGAGGAATCACCACCAAGCCATACCGGAAGCCGGCCAGATATGCCCCATCCTACCAACCCTAAAGCTACTGCTACGATGCCTACTGAAAATATAGCCTGGCCAACTATACGGCGTGCACTATCATCCTTGTCTGCCCCTATCAAATGTGCCGCCTGGACAGAAAAGCCAGCGACTATCGCCGAACCTATACCCCAGAAAAGCCATGTAGTAGTGGACACGATACCTATAGATGCCGAAGCCTCAGCCCCTAGGCTTCCCACCATAGAAGCATCAATATACTCCATGACAATAGTGGAAAGTTGTGCAAAAACAGATGGCAGACTTAAAGAAAGCGTCAACCTAAGCTGACGCCCCAATGTATCCGCACCGCCATTTCGCAAAACCTCTGCTATATCCAGATTTCCCGGCTTTTTCTCTCGGCTTTCTTTTGCTGATGAGGAATTTTCCCCGCTCATTTAAGGATTTTCTCTATTTTGCAGTCGGCAGGTTGCCTTATATTCTTATCAATTATAATTTCACCGAAACCGCGTGCACGTATATAACCGGAGCGAGGATTCTTTACACTGGTAATTGCACTATTGATAGTTGCCCGCACTATCGAATCTTCAAATGCAAGGTCGCAATCAGGAGCAAACGTACAATTTTCCAATACCAGATCTGTACAATAGCACAATGGTTGAGTCCCGGATATATGGCAATTAACAAGTTTCAATTTCTTTGAATGCCAACCTAAATATTCCCCATGTATCTCAGAATCATATATTGTCACATTTTCCGTCTCCCAAAAGGAGTCCTTCGCTTCAATATATGCATTGTGTATCTCCACATTGCGGCAATACTGGAATGCATAATTGCCCTTCTGACGCCAGCGCTTTATCTTAATATTCGATGAATGCATGAACAGATAGTCTGCATTGCTGACTTCCATATCAGTTATCTTTACATTGCGTACATGCCACAATGTCTCCTGTGCATCAGAAATTACGACATTCTCCAAAGTAATCCCATCCATCTCACGGAACATTTTTGGAGCATCCACACGGGTATCGCGCATTGTCAGTTTGTCACTGTACCATATTGCAGCCCGTGCCCCGGGCTCGAACACACATCCTTCAACCACGAAATTATCCACATGCCACAATGGATATTTACCCTGAAAACTACACTTGGACAATTCCAGATTCCTACAACATTTCAATGCCGATTCACCAGGTTCAAAAACAACACCCTCTAGCTTCAGGTCATGAGACGCAAAAAGAGGACGCTCTCCTCCAAAATGCTCGTCTTTAATAAGTTGCATAACAATATTAACTAATAATTAATTCTGGTAATATATGTAATCCTTATAATAAAATAAAGGTGTCAACAATAACGCAAATGTACTAAATTTTTCACGTATAAAAGAAATGACTTCAAATTATACATCCTTCAATGCCAAAAAATCGGCAACTATGAATGTACTTCCACCTACAAAAATTGTAGCATTTTCCGAAGCCACTCCACGCGCAGCATAATATGCGTCCTCCACAGACTGATATATCTCTCCTTCCAGGCCAAATTCTTTAGCCTGGGTGCACAGGGCGTCTGCAGGAAGAGCCCGGCAAACCGACGCACTGGTGAAATAGTATCTTGCGTGACGCGGCATCATGCCCAATATGCCGGAAACATCCTTGTCGTTGACAAATCCTAATACAACATGTAATTCTGGAATATCGGCAAGGGTAGCTGACAAATATTCCCATCCGCCTACATTATGCCCTGTATCGCATATTACTGTTGGAGAATCAGAAACACGCATCCATCGTCCAGCAAGTCCAGTGAGATGTGTAACATCGGCCAGTCCCGTAACAACCGCCTTGTCTGGAATTTCCATCCCAAGTTTGCGCAATTGCAATACGGCATTCATTATAGTAGAAGTATTCTTTATCTGGCATTCCCCTGACAATTCACATTCTACAACATCACCAAACGGGGTGTCATGATATGATATCCCATTCTTAATATGCATAGCGCGGGAAAATGGAACGTTGCAATCGGAAAACACTATAGACGCCGAGTTTTCTGAAGCGGTATTCAAGAATACATCACGTACGCCTTTGTGCGACGCCTCGCCTATCACCACCGGGACTCCTGGCTTTATAATGCCAGCCTTTTCAATAGCAATCGCCTCAAGCGTATCGCCCAATAAGGCAACATGATCTTTTGATATATTGGTGATTACACTTAAAATGGGACTAATGATATTCGTACTGTCCAGCCGGCCACCCAATCCGACCTCAAATACTGCAATGTCAACATTATTCCTTGCAAAATATTCCATCGCCATGACAGTTGTCAACTCAAAGAAAGATGGTGACATATCCAGCCCAAGCATATTATACCTGTCAACAAAGTCAACCACATCTTCCTTGTCTATCATATGCCCGTTCACACGTATACGCTCACGGAAATCCAGCAAGTGCGGTGAAGTAAACAGCCCTGTACGATAACCAGCTGACTGTAAAATAGCAGCAAGCGAATGAGCAGTAGAGCCTTTCCCATTTGTACCGCCAACATGTATAGAAGGATAGCACTTATGCGGATTGCCGAACGCCTTTGCAAGGCATTCCACCGTCCCAAGTCCTGGCTTATACGCACCAGCCCCTATATTCTGGAACATTGGCAACTGCGTAAAAAGGAAGTCAAGTGTAGATTGATATGATGACATAAACAGATTTTTAAAATACCAGAAGCCCGGCCACACCCGCCAGACATATTACAAGAATGGGGTGCAACTTGAAGAAATATACTGCACAGAATGAGGCCAAACATATGGCGATACTGCACACTACATCGTATGTATCTGTACCAAAATTGGCATCATTCATAAGTAAAAGCGCTGCAGAGGCTATAAGACCTACCACTACCGGACGCAGACCGGCAAAAATGCCCTTTATTACAGGGCTCTCACGATGCCTTGTTATGAAATGGCTGGTGTATATTACCAAGAAAAACGATGGCAACACTACTGTCAGGGTACACAGGACCGATCCAAGTATCCCCCAAAGCGGTGACGACAACTCAAGAGAAGAATGCATCGGGGCTACATATCCTATATATGTAGCAGAGTTAATACCTATAGGGCCTGGTGTCATCTGAGATACAGCTACAATATCTGTAAACATCTGACGGGAGATCCATCCGTGTCCTACTATTTCACTTTCGATAAGGGCAAGCATCGCGTAGCCCCCGCCAAAACCAAAAAGTCCAATCTTTAGATAACTCCATATCAATTTAAGGAAAATCATTATTCAATACCTCCCTTCCTACTGCCATTTACAGCCTGCATAGACCTACGGTAAACAAAAATGTTCACTGCGCCACCAAGCACAATATAGATTATAGGATTGGACACCACTGGCCACTTCGTCCATATCAACAACGCCACTGCTATCGGAATGAATGCTGTCTTCCAGTTTATTTTAGCTGATTTTGCCGCTGAAATGACTGGCGCGACAATCAAAGCCACAACAGCCGGACGTATCCCCATAAATATCCTGGATACTATCGGATTGTCCTTTATTATATCCGGAGTAAGGAATATTGCTATGGCCAATATGATAAGGAACGAAGGCAGGATTGTACCTAATGCAGCACACACACTTCCGGAACGCCCACGAAGCTTATCTCCGACCGCTACAGATATGTTTACGGCTAAAATACCTGGAAGCGACTGTGCAACCGCCAGCAAATCGAGAAATTCTTCACGCCCTATCCACTGATGTTTGTCGACAATCTCCTTTTCTATAATTGAAATCATGGCCCATCCGCCACCAAATGTAAATGCGCCGATCTTGAAAAATGATAAAAATAGTTGCAACAATATACCTTTCATCTTATTATTATGTGATGAAATGATAGTTTAAAGAATATTATCTACAAGG
>VSPW01000050.1 GCA_009775535.1 Muribaculaceae bacterium | reverse complement strand
CCGGAGCATCACCCGCACGCCCCCTTTGGAAAGGGACGTCAGAAATCCAGGCAAAAAGAGAACATTGACATCGTTGGTAAAGACAAAAAAAGACGCGCCCGGCTTCATTCAAAGCCACGCGCGTATGCCGGAAACTATAAGTAGCGTTAATCCAGGTTTGGCTTATCCTTCACAGGATTACGGAAATGTATCTTGTGCTCCACATACTCCTGTGTGGCGATAAGCGTAGGTTTAGGAAGCTTCTCGTAGTAACGCGATATCTCTATCTGTTCGCGGTTTTCGGAAATTTCCTCAAGATTGTCGTTGAGCGAGGCAAATTCCTGGAGTTTCTTCTCAAGGTCATGCTTCATTTCCATAGAGATTTGGTTGGCTCTCTTGGCGATGATGCATACTGTTTCATAAACATTTCCAGAGTCCTCTGCCATTTTCACCATGTCGCGGGTGACAGTGTTAAGGGGGGAATTGCTCTTCTTGTAGTCCATAGGTATGAATATATATTTCTTTGTATTTACTATTGTGGGTGAGGCAGGATTATTCGCGGGCGTATTTCTGTGCTATCTTGAAGATATTTTCCGCCTCCGGACGGTTGGGGCTGTCAGGATAATTGTTAACGAACGAATAATACTCATCGATGACATCACGGAAACGGTCTGCCTTGCGCTCGTCCACACTCATCGACGCCTCCTGGTAACGCGCCTTGAGCACAAGCAGTTCAAGGTCCTCCTTATATTTTGAATAAGGATAGTCCTTTATGGCATTCTTTGCTACAATTACAGCGCTTTCATAGTTGTTGCCCATGTACGAACCTAGGTTGTAGTAAAGCTGAGCATTCTGCAGCTGCTTTAGCGTAAGCTTGTCCTGGAGCTCAAAAATGGCGTTCTGGGCTATTGACACCTTGTCCGAGCGCGGGAAATAGTCCAGGAAACCCTGAAGTTCCTCTATGGCCTTTATCGTGCCCGTCTGGTCGAGCTGTGGCTCAGGGGAGTCAAGGTAATAACCGTACCCGCAGTAGAACCTGGCCAGTTCTGCATACTTCCCTTTCGGATAGCGCGTATAGTACGTATGGAAATAAGCCCCCGAATTCAGGTAGTCCTTATTCTCATAGTGGCTTAGCCCTAGCAGATAGAGCGATTCCTCCGCCTTGTCGCTGCCCTTGAACACAGTGATGCAGTCCTTCAGCAACGTAGCCGCCTGGACATATTTCTTGTCCTCGAACGCACGCTTGGCGTAATCGAATTTATAATTGAAATCGGTGCTCTTCTGCGCACGCTGGTACTCACCGCACGCGCCCAGTACAAGGCCGCACATCACAGCCATCACCAGAAGTTGGAATATATTCTTGCGCATAATATTGCAAACAACCTGTTTAAGGACGCAAAGTTACTAAATATCGGCGAAAATTCCGCATCCCGCCTCCTATTTGTTTAAATTTAACACACCCCCGGCATAAAAAACCGTCCGGGTCTCCCCCGGACGGTATATCGAAAGGCTATATGGTGTCAATCACCAGTCACATTCCTCAAATTCATACTTGCCGGTCGAAACGGTCTTGAACTTGGCCGTGTACGGTTGGGTTGTAGCACCGTCGTATGCCGAGAAATGCAGTATTATGCGCACGCAGTCCTCTGGGGCCTTGTCCGGATGCATTATCGACAGCGCAGCCGGCATCACCTCTTCGCAGAAGCGGCGCTTCATTTCGGCCACGATGTCATCGTTGGTGGCAAATGCGGCCCAACCGGCCTCGTACTGGGCGCGAGCCGACCCTCCGCGCAGGTCCACATTGCCCTGGTATGCGGAAGTGCCGCAATAGTACTCATTGTTGCCGTATGAAGTCACATAGTATTTGCCGTCAGTTATGCTGGTAGAGCCGAGCGGCTTGTCAATGTTCTCGAACACCCAGTCAACGCATGCCTGGTAGTACACGCTGGATTCCTGTCCCTTGCCAGGATAGAGCGTTATCTCCATTTCCGGGCAGAACTCCCACT
Source organism: Muribaculaceae bacterium (assembly GCA_009775535.1). Lineage (GTDB taxonomy): Bacteria > Bacteroidota > Bacteroidia > Bacteroidales > Muribaculaceae > CAG-873. The sequence continues at coordinate 8,985 of VSPW01000050.1, read as the reverse complement.
TGCCGTTGTCCTTCTTCTGGAACTGTGCCGTCTTGGTGACACGTCCGTCATCATATGTCCATGCGCCGTTTGTGTAGGCATACTTGTCGCAGCGCAGTGTGGTGGTCTTGTCGGCATAGTAGTTGTACACCACATACTCTACGTCACCGTCCTGGGCATAAGGGTATTCCTTTGCAAGGAACGTCGGCAGGTAAAGGTCGGGGGCTGAAAGGTTAGGATAGCTCTGGCCCATGTCCGTATAGTCATCGGCGCACAGGGCCGTCATATCCTTGACAGCACCCCAGGAAGTGCCGTTGAACTGGTACATGGTGCTCAATTCCTTGACAGGAACATTGACGGCAGGTGCGCGGTGGCCGCCCTTGCCTGCTTCTGTGGCCATATGGCTGAACACGAAGTTCACATACTTGCCGCCTGACACATATATGGCATAGCCATAGAATGTCACGTCAGTGCCATCGGCCACAAGTGCCATCTGGTCGGCCGTGGCATAATACAGGCTGCCTTTTGCGGTAGCCGCTCCCTCCACCTCTATGTTGATGTTGGGCCTTGTGCCGCTGTATACCACCTTGCCTGAAATCTTGCCGAAAATGGAAGGGAATTCCGATTTTGTAAGGGTGGCATCAAGTGTCGCACCGTCAAAGTCCACGGCTGACGGATATGTCACATCCTGTTCGCCCTCTACCGTAACGGATGCCTGGTTGCCTATCTGCAGAAGGCCGTTATAGCTCGTTGAAGTCCCGTTCACAGTCACCTGTGAGCCTACCGGATATGTCGAAGGGTCATATCCGCTTCCGCGGTAGCAGAATATGGAGCCGCTGGCATCGCTCAATATGAACCCGGAACTGCATGCGGCCATGACCACACCTTTTATTTCATAATCCATTCCGGACACGGCATCGCCAAGCACCGATGTCATTGTGAAGCCCTCAGGCTCGTTGCCCCCGGCATCGCCGAAGACAGGCTCTTGTGTGGCCATGTTGTACGACACCAGCACATAGTCACCATTCTCAGCGTCCGGGAACTCCGCTTTCAGCATTCCCGGCACAAACCTGTTTGCAGGCTTCAAAGGGGAGAATGCCTCGATATAGTCCTCGTCGCTTTCCCACACATTTGCCTGGTATTCCTCTGCAGTGACAGTATATTTCTCTGCTTTGGCGGCATTTGTCGCCACCTCGTCAAAGCCCTGGGAATAGGTGTATGTGATCATCGCCACCGACCCGTTGCTGTAGAAGTCCGAAAACGGTGTCGTAGAGTTCAGGAAGGCAGGCACATAGTCGCGCTCATCTATCTTTTCCGTGAAGCACGCGTTTGTGCCCACTGCGGCCAGTTCTGCGGCCAGTTCCTCGCCTGCCAGAGCCTTGTTGTCCTTGTTGGAGGCTATGGCCTTGTAATTGTCAGCCGTGAGGGTATACTCGGTGGCCTTTACATCCGTTATTGTAGGCTCTTCAAAGCCGTCAAGCTTGTCGTTCCACGCGTTGTCATCGCAGCCCGACAGCGCTGCTGCACATCCTGCGGCCAGGATTGCATGTGTGAATATATTGGTTTTCATTTGACTGGATGTTGCATGTTAGAAATTGATACGTAGCTTCATTGAATACGTGCGGCCGAAGCTGTAGAACACCCTGAAGGCGTTGTCCCATGTGCCGCGTTCCCCGGTATTGGTCCATGCGTCCACCACATAGTTGTAGTTGAACACATTGTACACATTGCCTGTCAGGCGTGCGTCTATCCCGCCTATCTTGAAGCTGTAGCTTGCCGAAAGGTCCAGCTGGTTGCCCCATGGTATGCGCCACGGTTTCGCTACAGAGATGTCGCTGCCGGGATTGATGTTGCTGTCCTTTACCTGGTAGTCGCTGTAGTTGTTGGCATTCATTATCCAGTCTGCACCTATCCGCCATCCCTTGAACGGACGGAATGTAGCCGACAGCGAACCTGTGGTCTGGGCCGTGCCGCCCACTTTCACCCCTTTCTGTTCAAGGGTGGCCTTAAGGTGGTCGTCTGCCAGCACGCCTGAAGCCAGAGATCCGTTCAGGTTTGCGAGTGGGAATCCGTTCTGGTCATAGAAATATCCCACCGCGTTCGATGCCCATTCATAGTCGCCCAGTGAGAGCATGCCCTCAAGCTCGAACCATTTCACAGGTATGTAGATGAAGTTCACCTCGATGCCCATGTGGCGGGCGTCTACACCGCTCATGTTGAACGAATAGTACTCATCCCTGCGTTCCCCGCTGAGGTTGCCCGAGCGGGTAGTGGTCTTGTCGTACCATTTGGTGTAATATGCGTTGACATTCGCCGAGAACACTTGCGAATGGTAGCCGTATCCTACCTCGAACGATGCTATTTTCTCGTTCATCGGGTTCGGGTTGGCCGTGTTGCTCACGTTCGATGAAAGGAACACGCCGCGAGAGAAGAAAGGTGCGCGGGATATGTAGCCCACATTGAAGAACACATTGTTGTGGCGGTCGAAATTATAGTTGGCGCCTGCCTTAACAGTACCTCCCATGAAGTTGTGTGTTGGCGACTTCTCATGTTCCTTGTCATAATAGAAATGGTCGATGCGCTGGTATCCTGTATTGCTAAGCGAGCCCGACAGCACGAGGTTAAGACGCTTGTCCAGAAGGCTCATCTCGCCCTGTATGTATGCGCCTTCCTGATGTGTATGGCCGTCATAGTCGCGGTATACCACATCGCCGACACCAAGTTTCTCATACACCCATTCCGGGTCGTTGCGCCTGTAGTTGTTAGCTGCGAGCACCTTCTTGCGGCTGGAGTCGTCCACATAGTATTCACCGTTGTACAGGTCGATGATTTTGTTGTTGTGGTGGCCTATGTAGTAGCGCACATCAATGCCCGCGGTAAAGGTCAGCTTCTTGTTGAAGAACTGGTTCTTGTATGTTGACACAAGTCCGTACCATTCGTGCGAATTGTTCGATGATGCCATCACCATGTTTGAGCCCGTCTCGCTCTGCTCGTTCATCTCCTGTATTAGGTTATAGCCGAACGTGCCGTCGGCATTGCGGAACAGGGTGTTCACCTGACCGTCCGAAGCCCCGTACCACGATGTGTTCGACAGGCTCTGGCCGTTGTATGTGCCGCGGCCCTGGCCGGAATATCCGCCGCCGGTGGCAAATGACACATAGGCCGTAGTCGACAGTGATGACTTGTCGTTTATCTGCCATATATGTGCCAGCGATATCTGCGGCTTGTGGTATGTGTTCAGGTTGGAGGAGCGGCGCTGGCCCTGCTTGTCATAGCCGAAGGTCGGGTTGTAGCGGTAGGGGCTTTCGCCGTTCATCACCTCGCGGGCATATGTCTGGTATCCCTCTATAGTGAGGCCGTCCTGTGAAGAACGCTTGTTGTGCTTTTGCGGTGCGCCGAAAGCCGTGAACGACAGCTGGTGGGCGTCATTGATACGCTTTGACACATTGATGAAATAATTGTACGAGTCGAACCACGTGCCCTGGATATATCCGTCGCCCCATTTGTGGGATCCCAGCAAGGTAACGGCCCAGCCGTTGTCCATAAGCCCGGTCGACAGCTTCACCCCATAGTTGTTCATGCCGTCATTGCCCATTCCGTACCACACGCTGCCGCCGCGTTCTGCGTCAAGCGAACGGGTGGTGATGTTGATAGTGCCGCCTACCGAGGGGGCTGATAGCAATGCCGCGCCTAGCCCGCGCTGGGTCTGTATGTTCGAGGCCACATCGCTCAGGCCGGCCCAGTTGCTCCAGTACACTCCGCCCCATTCCATGTCGTTGATGGGTATGCCGTTCACAAGTACTGCCACATTGGCGCTCTGGAATCCGCGCATATTGGTCTTGGCATCTCCGAAGCCGCCGCCGTCCTTTGTTGTCCACACGCCGGGGGTTGTCTTCAGCACTTCCGGAAATTCCTGGTTGCCGATTTTGTATTCTATCTCAGAGGCGTTGATCTGCGACAGTGCTACTGGGGTCTCGCGCGTGCGCGCTAGTGACTGTGTGACAACTACGTCATTGAGCACGTGTGCTTCCATATCCATCTTTACTGTGCCGATATTGGAAGCAACGTTGACAATCAGAGGCTTGTAACCAATAAAGGTGATAGTCAGTGTCTTGGCGTTTGATGGAACTTTCACGGAGAATGCGCCGTCCACATCTGTTACGCCAACGGTGCGGCCATTTGTGATGGCAACGGTTGCGCCTATGATAGGTTCGCCCTCGTTGTCAATGACCGTACCCTTGCAATTCGTATCGCTGGCGGCCATGGCCATTATATTGACCAGCCATATTGCGATGAACAGGGAAAAGAGTCTTTTCGTTGCAGTTGAATATAAAGTGATTGATGATGTCATTATCTGGTTTCAGTCATGTGTCAAAAATGTTAACACTTCGCAAAAATACGCAAAATAATCGAACAGACATCATATCTGCACCGAAAAATTAAAAAATGTGTAATTTTTTTAATTTTTCGGATTTAATAGGTCATGGACTAATCCTCCCGGACAGTCTGTACGAACGTTTTCCGGCCGCGCAGATAGAAATCAGTCAGTATGTTGCGATGCGTGTCTGTGCGGGTGTCAAGGAGGTCTGTGACGGGATGGACATTGTAGCTTTTACGCATCCTTGCAAAGTCCCGGTGCGCCCGCCACACTGCTGCTGCGTTTTTGAAATCGAGTGTCATGACAAATTTCCCCCATGCCAGGGTGTCAAGCATGCGCCGGCGCAGGAGCTTCCGGCCGCGGGTGGAGTCGGGAAGGTTCTTGTGCAGGAGCAACAGGTTGTTACGGAAATTAAGGTATGTCTTGCGCGGGTTCGATGCCGGCAGGCTTCCGCCCCCGAGGTGGTACACCACAGCCGAAGGCACAGCCATGATTTTTGCCCCGGACAGGAGTATGCGCCAGCATAGGTCTATCTCTTCCATATGCGCGAAAAAGTCCGTGTCAAGCCCGCCTGCTTTCCTGTACAGTTCGGTGCGGACCATCAGGGCTGCGCCGGTGGCCCAGAATATTTCAATAGGGGTGTCATATTGGCCGTGGTCGGCCTCGACGTGTGAGAATATGCGCCCGCGGCAGTACGGATATCCGTTCCTGTCTATGAACCCACCGGAAGCCCCTGCATATTCAAAATGTGTCTTGTCCTTATAGCTCAGTATCTTGGGCTGGCATGCGCCGGTTTCGGGATGTGCCTCCATGAAACTGTGGAGTATGTCCACCCATCCGGGAGCGCAGGCCACATCTGAGTTAAGCAGCACTGTGTATGGCGCATCCGTAAGCCCTATGGCCTTGTTGTATCCGCCTGCGAACCCCAGGTTCTCATTGAATTCCATGCGCCTTACCTGCGGATAGTTGCGGTCCAGCCATGCCAGGGAGTCATCGGTGCTGCCGTTGTCGGCAACGATGACTTCCGCAATTTCCGGGTTGGTGTTTTCTATCACCTGCGGCAGGTATTCTTCCAGGAGCTTGCGGCCGTTCCAGTTAAGGATTATGACGGCCACCTGTGGTGTCGGTTTTACGGTATCGGTCATTCTTCAGGTGTCTTGGGCATTTCTACATGATGTTTCCACCGTTTGTGTGTCCACAGCCATATCGCAGGGTCGCGCCTGATGGTTTGTTCAAGCATACGGAAATATGTATCGGTGACTTCCATCGGCTCTGTTGCGGCGATGTCATCGGCTATCGGGCGGATTGTAACGTGGTATCTTCCCCGTCCGCGTTTGTACATGTCCATGTATACTGCTGCCATCTTGAGCTTGCGTCCCAAGGCCTCAGTCCCCGTGATGACAGCTGTCGGATGGTTCAGGAACGTAAGCACATGCGTATTGTCGCCCTTGCTGGGTTTCTGGTCGCTCATGAACCCGGTAACGGTAGGCACTCCTTCGCGGGAGAGCAGCAGCAGGTCGCGGAACACTGTCCTTTTCGGGTAGCTGTGTGAATGGAAACGCGAGCGCAGACGAAGCATGAGCCCGTCCATCCATTTGTCACGGAGCGGACGGTACACCTGGCAGTAGCGTACGCCTTTTTCCATTTCGGCCTTGCAATGGAGTGTGATTGAAGTCACCCATTCCCAGTTGCCGCAGTGCGAGAAAAAGCACACCACGGAGCGGCCTTTGCCTACGGTATTGTTGATATGTTCAATGCCGTCGAAAGTCATCCGTGATGCCATCTGCCGGTCTGATATGTGCATGAGTTTGATGGTCTCCACTATGTAGTCGGCAAAATTTCGGTAGAACTGCTTTTCCACCTTTCGCAGCACATCTTCATCCATGTCAGGGAAAGACACAGCAAGGTTCTTTTCCACAACCTTGCGCCTGTATCTTGCCACATGGAAAACCATGATATAGATAATGTCGGACAGGACGTACAATATGCCGAAAGGCATCCTGGCGGTCAGTGATAGCCCCCACTGCAACAGTATGTGCATTATACGCTTCATCTTGCCAGATGTCCCTTTAAAGCTTCGCCGCCAGGCATTACCGAATCTATGTGTACAGGCGCTATTACGTTGTCGATATCTTCCGCGCCATCTATCTCAACCCTAAGGTAGTTGTCCGTAAACCCTGCGGTCGGGTGTCCTGGACGCTGGTGCTCTATCAGCACCGGACGTACAGTCCCTATAAACTGAGATGCGAACCCTTCAAGCTTCCTTTCGCTTATGCCCAACATCACCGAGGTGCGTCTGTGCTTGTCCTCTTGTGATACTGTATGCTCTATGGACAAGGCCCGTGTGCCGGGACGTTCGCTGTAGGGGAATACGTGCAGGCGGGATATCGGCAGCGACTCTACAAACTTCCGTGAGTTCTCGAAACGTTCCGGGGTCTCGCCGCGCGCCCCCACGATAAGGTCGACACCTATGAACGCGTCTGGCATCACCTGGCGTATCTTCTCCATCTTGCTGCGGAAAAGCGACGTGTCATAGTGCCGCCGCATCAGTGCCAGCACGTCATCGTCGCCGGACTGCAACGGTACGTGGAAATGGGGCATGAAGCGTTTTGATTCTGCGACCCATTCGATTATCTCGTCAGTGAGCAGGTTGGGCTCGATTGAGGATATGCGGTAGCGCTCGATTCCCTCCACTTCGTCAAGGCGGCGTATCAGGTCAAAGAACGAGTCCTCACGGCCTTTCCCGAAATCACCGATGTTCACGCCTGTAAGCACTATTTCCTTGCCGCCTTCTGATGCAGCCTCACGGGCTTGTTCCACAAGGCTGTCTATCTGTCCGGAGCGGCTTCTGCCGCGGGCGAACGGTATCGTGCAATAAGAGCAGAAATAGTCGCAACCGTCCTGCACTTTAAGGAAATATCTTGTGCGGTCACCGCGGGAGCATGACGGCATGAACTCTTTAAGTTCCTTTGAAGGGGTCACCGTTACGCTGGGACGGCGCGTGGCCAGGAAATCATCGAGGAATTCAGGAAGACGCAGCTTCTGGTCGTTGCCGGCCACTACTGACACCCCGGGGATTGATGCCACCTCTCCGCTTTTCAACTGGGCATAACATCCTGTCACCAATATTGCCGCATCCGGATAGCGCCTTGACAATGAACGTATTGTCTGTCGGCACTTTTTGTCGGCCATGTCGGTGACACTACAAGTGTTGACCACTATTATATCTGGTGTCTCTCCCGGCTGCACGCGGCGAACCCCGCGTCCGGACATGAGGCGGGCTACGGTGGATGTCTCCGAAAAATTCAGCTTGCAGCCGAATGTATGGTACAGTGCAGTCAGATTGCCGAAAGTGGTGTTGTCAATCATCGTTTCTTTGATTTTCCGGCTGCAAAGTTAGTCGATTTCTGACGAAAAAGTTGTAAATTGCGCAATAATTCTGAATAAGCGCCAGTTTTGACATGAAAACATATCTAGTGACAGGTGGGGCCGGGTTCATAGGCTCTAATTTTATAAAATATCTGCTTGACGTACACCCTGCCGGGGAGATACGCATTGTGGTGGCTGACTGTCTCACATATGCGGGCAATCTTATGAACATCTCCGTGGAGCTGGAAAGTCAGGATGTATGTTTTATAAAGGCCGACATACGGGACTCCGCCGCAATGAAGGACGTATTTGCCTGCTATGACCCGGACTATGTGGTGAACTTCGCGGCCGAGACCCATGTGGACCGCAGCATCACTGACCCAAGGATATTCCTTGAGACAAATATATTGGGCACACATTGCCTGCTTGAATGTGCAAGGTTGTCGTGGTCTATGCCTGGCGGAGGATTCAGGGAAGGCAAGAGATTTTTGCAGATAAGCACCGATGAGGTCTACGGTTCACTGTCAAGAGACTTTGATGTGCCTGAGGAATTGGCGTTATCGTCTGAAGTCAGGTCGGTGGCCACAGGGCGTACGGACATGATAGTGTCGTACGGAAAGGAATTTTTTACTGAGGCCACACCGCTTTCGCCAAGGTCGCCTTACAGCGCAGCCAAGGCATCGGCCGACATGATTGTGATGGCATACCATGACACATACGGGCTGCCTGTCAATATAACCCGGTGCAGCAACAACTACGGTCCATATCAGTTCCCGGAAAAACTGATACCTTTGGTAATCAACAATATACTTCATGGGAAAAAGCTTCCGGTGTACGGGCGCGGTATCAATGTCAGGGACTGGCTGTATGTTGAGGACCATGCAAGCGCGATCGAGACGGTGCTACGTGAAGGCCGTGACGGGGAAATCTACAACATCGGCGGCTTCAATGAGAAGCAGAACATTGACATCGTGAAGGAGATTATCGATGCCATCGCCGCGATAATGCATTCAGAGCCTCAATACAGGCAGTTGTTGCATTGCCCGGCCGGAGAAATAGACTATGGGCTGATAACGTATGTCACCGACCGTCCCGGCCATGACATGCGCTATGCCATTGACCCGACGAAGATTGTCACAGAACTGGGATGGTATCCTCGTACCCCTTTCAAGGAAGGTATCATCAGGACCGTACGCTGGTATGTGATAACCCGCAATGGTTTTAAGACCTGGCCAAAGGAAGCATCATGTAATAATAAT
>VSPW01000005.1 GCA_009775535.1 Muribaculaceae bacterium | reverse complement strand
CCCTGCGCCTTGTGGCATGTCACAGCATATGCATATTTCATCTGCAATGCATTGAAATACGGGTCTGTACGCAATGATTTAAGCCTTGTTTCCATAGGAGTGTCAGCAGCAAACCGTTCAGTGTCGGTCAGACACCGGCGGTAGAGTTCCATCTGACGCTCATATGGCAGAGTCGCATTCTCCCCCGCAAGAGTGTCAAGCATTATCTTTGCATCAAACACAATGTCCGGCCTGTCCGACAAACACATCGACACATCGGCAAAACGTATCCCGTACTTGAATTCAGAGCCGTAGACCCTGTTTACGGTCATCACATCCCCGTTGGCTATAAAGTCCAGGCCCTTCACCTTTGAGGCCCACAGATAATTGTTCTTTGCAACAAGCAGCATTTCCCCTGCCGCAAGTTCCTCCTCCCTGTAAAGTATGTTGGCGCGTATGGCGCGGTTGAAGTCGGAGGCCCGGCGGTTGGAACGTGTTATCAATATCGTATCGGCGATACCTCCATCCATGTTATATGCAGCCTCCAGAACCTCCGGAAGCTCCTCACCGCCCACCGATGACACATCATCGAAACCGGTATACAGCTTCGGCAACGGCAGTTGTTCCATCCTCATGGCCTGACGCAGGCGCGTGGCGTTGAACAATATGCCCGAACACGCATCCTGGCGTTGCGTCTCCGTAAGCACAGCCCTCGTCACCTTAAGCCCATAGCCACGGAGCACCTCCGGGTCCATGGCGGGCGACACCGAGCACCCCACAGGTGGCAGCTGGGCCGTATCGCCAATCAGTATCAAGCGGCAGTTGTCGCCCGTGTATACATAATGGATAAGGTCCTGGAGAAGGTTTGAACCCCGCTCGTCAGCAGCCCCTATCATCGAGGCCTCGTCAACGATAAACACAGCACCCTTGTGCCTGTTGTCCTGCATCGAGGCCACACTGGAAAAGCTGTCGCCTATACCGGGATGACGGTATATCCTTCTGTGTATGGTATATGCGGCATGTCCGGCATATGCGCCGAACACCTTTGCGGCACGCCCCGTAGGCGCAAGCAGTACCGATGGCACTCCCGCCTCGACCAGGGCCTTTACCAAAGCCCCTGTCAATGAAGTCTTTCCAGTCCCGGCATAGCCGTTGAGCAGGAAAACCCGGTCGGAAGGCATTGCAGGCGCACAGAAACGCGCCAACGCGGCCACCACCATGGCCTGCTGCCCGTTAGGGACATACGGCAAGTTGACAGCTACGCGTTGTGCAAATTCTGTTGTATCCATCTCTATCCGGCACACCGGCCCGGACGGCTATTTAAGCTTCCACTCAAAACCGTCCTTGGTGTCCTTCACCTCAAAACCGATTTCCGAAAGGCGGTTTCTTATCATATCGCATGTAGGCCAGTCCTTACGCGACTTGGCATCGCAGCGTATCTGCAGAAGCAGGTCAATCGCCTGTTCAAACGGCCTGAACGCCGATTCTCCCGAGTCCTCATCGGCCACTGCAAAATCCGGACGTATGCCAAGTATCTCCACCAGGAATGTGTCCATCACCCTGCGCAGCACCGCAAGCTGATCCTCCGTGGCCGTAGCCTTGCCGTCATTGACCAGGTTTATCATCCTGACGGCATTGAACAGGTGGGCTATGAGCACAGGTGTATTCAGGTCATCGTCTATAGCCTCATAGCACTGCGCCTCTATGCCGTCCACATCAATGCCCTCTCCGCTGGCCGACGGTTTCAGCTTGGCCAGACGCCTGTAGCCTTCCAGCATCCTCGACAGGGCCTTTTCCGATGCCTGCAAGGCCTCATTGGAAAAGTCGACCGTACCGCCGTAATGCGCCTGGAGTATAAAGAAACGTATGGTCATCGGCGAATACGCCTGTTGCAGCAAAGGATGAGATCCGCTGAAGAATTCATCGAGCGTAATGAAATTGCCCAGCGATTTGCCCATCTTCTTGCCGTTGATGGTGATCATGTTGTTGTGCATCCAGTACTTCACCGAAGGGCGGCCACAATTATGGGCACGCGACTGCGCTATCTCACATTCATGATGCGGGAATTTAAGGTCCATGCCGCCGCCATGAATGTCAAAAGTGTCACCCAGGTACTTCTCGCTCATCGTGGAGCATTCCAGATGCCATCCCGGGAAACCCTCGCTCCACGGCGAAGGCCAATGCATGATATGTTCAGGGGCGGCCTTTTTCCACAGCGCAAAGTCAGCGGGATTGCGTTTTTCCGTCTGGCCGTCCAGAGCCCTGGTCGTAGCCAGAAGTTCCTCTATATTACGTCCCGAAAGACGGCCGTAACCATAGTCCTTGTTGAACTTAGGCACATCGAAATACACCGAACCGCAGCTTTCATAGGCATACCCGCTTTCCAGTATCTTCTTTATATACTCAATCTGCTCCATGATATGCCCAGATGCATGAGGCTCTATTGAGGGTGGCAGCACGTTGAGCGCATCCATCGCGCGGTGGTAGCGGTTCAGATAATACTGCACCACCTCCATCGGCTCAAGCTGCTCCAGCCTTGCCTTCTTAGCCACTTTGTCCTCGCCCTCGTCGGCATCATGCTCCAGATGGCCTACATCGGTGATATTGCGGACATAACGCACCTTATATCCCAGATGCTTCAGGTAGCGGAATAATATATCGAACGTGATCGCCGGGCGCGCGTGCCCCAGATGCCCGTCACCGTACACCGTAGGGCCGCACACGTACATGCCCACGCTTTCAGGGTTTATCGGCACGAAACGCTCTTTGGCGCGGCTCAGCGAATTATATATACATAGATTGTTTGGCTTGATCATCCCTAGAAGCTGCTAATCAGTGATCTTTACTTGATATGGAATCCTTTATGCCTGGAACGGATTAGGAATCTCGCCCTGTGACGAAGGAGCGCCACCGTTTTTGGGCCGTTTTTGCTCGATAGTGCCGAATGTAGCCTCGTATTTGTTGATGTTGTCGCGGAGGGCAAACAGGAGGTTCTTTGCATTTTCCGGAGTCATTATGATACGGCTCTGAACCTTTGCCTGGGGCATATTGGGCGCAACGGCGATGAAATCAAGGAACACTTCATTGGGAGAGTGCGATATCACCGCAAGGTTTGAATAATGCCCGTTAGCCACCTCTGGTGTAAGCTCGATCTTTATCTCGTTTTTCTTCTGGTTTTCCATTATGATAGTCTGTTTATGTTAATATTTATTTCAATTGTATTCAATTCTGCACAACGTCCATCTCAAACTCGCCCTTTGAGTCGCGCTTGAACCGCAGAGTGCGGTGGCTGTTCCATTCCTGCGAATAGAAATCTACAGTAAAGCCCTTCACGCCCTCACGCTCCCACAGCGAGCCGATATTGAACGACGCGAACATCTGCGATGGCCTTATAAGTCCGGCCATGTCAGGCTCGAACAGCAGATACAGGCTCGGCATCTCCGTGTCTAGGGTGGCCTCATCGGCAACAAGGGTATACTTGTTGAACTTGTTGTTGATATTCAGGGAGCAGTTCACATTCAGGTAGTCACCTGTAAGCCACATGCCTAGCATGCTCAGTGGTGAGGTCTTCCATCCGTCAGTAGAGGCAGATGTGCCGTATTCAAGCCCGGCATTGTAGGCCTTAGCCACCTGATATATGTCTATCCAACCGCCATCTGCAGTCGATGTGCTCTGATAAGTGAACACTATAAGAAGGCGGCAGCCTTTTGGAAATACATTAGTGTCAACCGTACCCTTATATAGCAACGTCACAGGCTGCGACAGGTTGTTCTCCTGATACTCGAATTCCGACCCCGATTCCGTATTTCCCATAAAGGTTACCATGGCATATATGGCGTCCGGGGGCACGGCATTGGGATTGTCTTCGCTGTTGCACGATGTGGAAAAGAGGAACAGCATCATGGCAGCAAGTATCGATAATGTCTTTTTCATTTTTTTGGATTATCCTTTTTTTTCAATTATTGTTTTTAATTTGTAATCACGTCCGTTATCAACCCATCGCGCATCCTCACCACGCGGTCTGTCCCGGCTGCAAGCGATTCATCATGGGTAACAATGACAAATGTCTGTCCGAAATCCTTACGCAGGTCAAAGAACAGGCGGTGCAGACTGGCACGGTTCCGGCTGTCAAGGCTTCCCGAGGGCTCATCGGCAAGCACCACTTTCGGACGGTTCACAAGCGCACGCGCTACCGCCGCACGCTGGCGTTCTCCACCCGACAACTGCGACGGGCGGTGCGAAGCGCGGTCCGAAAGCCCCATATAGCCGATAAGCTCCATCGCCTTCTCCATTGCCGCCTTGCGGCTGTCCCCGGCAATCATCGCCGGCAGCGCCACATTCTCAGCCATGCTGAATTCAGGCAGCAGCTGATGGAACTGGAACACAAACCCAATGTTCCTGTTGCGGAACTCCGAAAGACGCCTGTCGCTGTAGCCCATCACCTCTTCGCCGCCATAAGCCACCCTGCCGCTGTCAGGCCGCTCAAGCGTACCCATTATCTGCAATAGCGTGGTCTTTCCGGCACCGCTTGCACCGGTTATGGCCATCACCTCCCCGGGATGCACCTCCAGGGAGATGCCGCGGAGCACCTCCAGCTTGTCATACCGTTTCACTATGTCCTTTAAGGAAATCACGCTTCTATTGACAGGTTTATTTTGCGAAGTTACTAAAAAATCCCCGCCCCGCAAAGCTAATAAATCATAACACGCCGCCCTCCACCCGCCGCATACAATAATTTTGTCCGGCTGACGGATTTTTTGTAAATTTGCACCATAATATATACTGGCGTGCGGCAGCCGCACACGCGCCACACATATCCTTTATTGACAACAATCATTTTTTGACCACATGAACATATCACTCAGCTGGCTTAAACAATACATCGATTTCCAGCTCACACCCGAAGGGCTCGCCGACGCACTGACATCAATCGGCCTGGAGACAGGATCAGTGGAGCGTGTCGAATCCATACGCGGAGGCCTCCGCGGGATAGTCGTGGGCAAAGTGCTCACATGCGAACCCCACCCCAACAGCGACCATCTCCACATAACCACCGTAGACCTCGGCGACGGCACACCCACACAGATTGTCTGTGGTGCGCCCAACGTAGCCGCCGGACAGACCGTAGTAGTGGCCACCGTAGGCACAACACTCTATGACGGTGACAAAGAGTTTTCTATAAAGAAATCCAAGATACGCGGGGTGGAATCTTTCGGAATGATATGCGCCGAGGACGAAATCGGCGTAGGCCAGTCCCACGACGGAATAATCGTCCTCCCCGACAACGTACACGCCGGCACACCCGCCGCCGAATACTATAACCTCACAGACGACTATGTACTAGAAGTCGACCTCACCCCAAACCGTATAGACGCAGCATCACACTACGGCGTGGCGCGCGACCTCGCCGCCTGGCTTGCATGCCATGCAACACCGTCCGCGCTTAAACGCCCTTCTGTAGAAGCATTCACCGCCGACCGCCAGGACGGCGCAACCGATGTACAGGTCGACAACACCGCAGCATGCCTGCGCTACACAGGCGTCACAATCCGCGGCGTCAAAGTCCAGGAAAGCCCAAAGTGGCTGAAAGACAAGCTGAATGCAATTGGCCAACGCCCAATCAACAACATCGTCGACATCACCAACTACATCCTGCATGGCATAGGCCAGCCACTGCACTGCTTCGACCTCGACAAGGTCAAGGGCGGACGCATCGTTGTGCGCAACTGCCCCGAAGGCACTCCGTTCGTCACACTTGACGGCATAGAGCGCAAGCTCACCGAAGCCGACCTAATGATATGCGATGCCGAAAAACCGATGTGTATAGCCGGAGTGTTCGGCGGAATAGATTCCGGCGTCACCGACAGCACCACATCCATATTCCTTGAAAGCGCGTACTTCAACCCCACCTCTATACGCAAATCGGCACGGCGGCACGGCCTGAACACCGATGCCTCGTTCCGCTACGAACGCGGCCTGGACCCCAACGCATGTGTCTATGCACTAAAGCTTGCGGCCCTCATGATTAAAGAAATAGCCGGAGGTGAGATATGCGGCGACATCGTGGACATCTACCCCCAGGAAGTGAAACCCTTCCCCGTCACCCTCAGCTACGCCGGACTCGACAATCTTGTAGGCAAGCACATACCTTCCGACACCGTCGACAGCATACTGCGCTCCCTCGAGATCGACATCCTGCGCCACAACGCCGACGGCACAGCCGACCTCCTCGTCCCCACCTACCGTGTCGACGTGACACGCCCCTGTGATGTGATTGAGGACGTCCTGCGCATCTACGGATACAACAACGTAGAATTCCCTGGGTCACTCCACGCTTCACTCTCGTTCAAGACACTTACGGACAACACCGAAGATATCCGCCGGACGATAGCCGGACAGCTCACCGCCGCCGGATTCAACGAGATACTCAACAACTCCCTCACAGCCGCACGCTACTACACCGGGCTCACTACATACCCGGAAGAAAACTGCGTACGCCTTCTCAACCCCCTCTCAAACGACCTCAACGCAATGCGCCAGTCACTGATATTCGGTGGACTGGAATCGCTGGGCCACAACATCAACCGCAAGAAAGCCGACCTCATGTTCTATGAGACCGGCAATGTATATTTCTTCAATCCAGCCGTACAGCCGGATGCCGACAAGCCGCTTGCTCCCTACTCCGAAGCATCGCGCCTGGCGCTATGGATCACCGGGAAGACACGCACTGGCAACTGGGCACGCCCAGCCGAAGAAGCCACCGTCTACGACCTGCGCGCACACGTCGACAACATCCTGGCCCGCCTCGGCATATCCACGCGTGAGATAGCCATTACACCCGAAGCCCCGACCGACATCTTCTCCGCCGGACTCACCCTGGCCACACGCTCAGGAAAGGCTCTGGGACACCTTGGCATAGTTGCCGATCCCCTTCTGAAAGCCGCCGACATCAAGCAGCCTGTATACTTTGCCGAACTCGACCTTATGGCCCTCGTCAAGCTGGCCATGGGCCGTAAGGTGACATACTCACCACTGCCAAAGACTATGACCGTAGAACGCGACCTCGCCCTGCTCCTCGACTCATCCGTCACTTTCGGACAGGTTAAAGACGTGGTGTGTGGAAGCGAACGCCGCCTGCTGCGCGATGTCACCCTATTCGATGTCTATGAAGGTAAAAACCTGCCCGCAGGCAAAAAATCATACGCCATATCTATCTCGCTGCGCGATGATGAGAAGACCCTCCAGGACAAGGCAATCGAACAGGTAATGAAACGCATAATCGACAACCTGAAGTCAAAACTCGGGGCAGAACTACGATAAGACTACAATCAAAAAAAGAACGATAACACATTTTTAACACCCATGGGAAGAGCATTTGAATACCGCAAAGCCAGAAAACTCAAACGCTGGGGCAACATGTCCCGCACATTCACCCGCATAGGCAAGGAAATAACCATAGCCGCAAAGGCTGGAGGGCCAGACCCCTCGACCAACCCGCGCCTGCGCGCGCTCATGCAGAACGCAAAGGCCGCAAACATGCCCAAGGACACCGTTGAACGCGCCATAAAGAAAGCCACCGACAAGGACGCCGGCGACTACAAGGAAATCACATACGAAGGATACGGACCTCACGGCATCGCCATCTTCGTTGAAGCAGCGACCGACAACAACACCCGCACTGTGGCCAACGTACGCTCATACTTCAACAAACTGGGCGGAAACCTCGGCACACAAGGCTCACTCACCTTCCTTTTCGACCACAAGGCCGTATTCAAGATAAAGGCCAAAGAAGGCGTATCGCTTGACGACCTCGAGCTGGAACTTATCGACTACGGCGTCGACGAACTAGAACACGACGAAGACGAAATAATCCTCTACGGAGCTTTTGAAGAGAACGCAAACATCCAGAAATACCTGGAGGACAACGGTTTTGAGATTGTAAGTTCAGAATTTGAACGCATTCCCCACGAACTTAAGGACGTCACTCCCGACCAGCGCGCAGCCATCGAAAAGCTGCTTGAAAAGCTGGAGGAGGACGAGGACGTGCAGAACGTGTTCCACAACATGAAAGAGGCAGAAGAGGAAGAATAGACCCTCCGTAAGCTACCAACCCACAACGGACGCCGCAGAGCCCATAACACAGGGTATTCTGCGGCGTCCGTGCATTCCGGCCACCCCATTACACGTCCAAACAGCCATTACTATATAAAAAAGCCACCCAGCAGGCATAAACCTGCAGGGTGGCCGATATATACAGAAGTTATGGATACTTTACTTCTTGATAAGCTTGCCTGAACGGATTATCTGGCCGTTCTGCATCTTCACTACATATACACCTGCAGGAAGTTCAGAAACTGTTGCAGGTACAGTAGCATCACCGATAAACTTGATCATCTGGCCATTTACGCCATAGATCCAAGCCTTTTCAACATCTGTGAAGTTCACCACATCAGTAGCTACAGCAGGATAGAAGTTCATTGTAGAGCTGTTACCGCTGATCACGATGTCTTCTACGCCTGACAGCGGGCTGTCAGCCTCGCCGCTATCGCGGGTGTCAAGGTAGCTGGGCTTCGGCTCGCGTGGAGTGTTGGTGCCGACAACCTTTACAGGGATATCAAGCGCATAACCCTTATTGAAACCGCCTGTCGGATTCAAGCCACCGGCAAACCATGCGTCACATGCAACGAAGCGCAGACGGGTCTCACCGGGAACAGCATCAGCAGGAACATTCAGCGTGAAGTCAGCACCTTCAGTCACAAACTGTTCGCGGGTCTTGCCTTTAGCGTCATCTGCCGCACCATGGTTAACCTTTCCTAGCGACCATACTAGCTCATCGCCTTCGCTGTCAAATGTACGGTCAAGATCCCAGTCAATCCAGCCTTTGAACAGACAGTACTGGATATCGTCTGTGCCTCTATGGCCACGGATATGTACATTTACAGTTTGTCCCTGGGTCACAGTAAAGCCTTCTTCCGACATCACATAGTTGGTGTTGCCTTCAGCTGGACCATTCTCATCGTCATATCCTCCGGCAGGTTCTGTACGGGTATAGTCAAGGTCTTCTGTAGCACCTGTAGTCTTTACCTCTTCAATCCAGCGGTTTGTATATGCAGCCTTAAGGCCGTCTGAAGTCGGGTCCATGTAGCAGCTTGCATAGAGGTCCTGCTTGAGTTCTGGAAGCGCCGACGGGTCGCTATAGCGGTCTATCTGCATCCACACAATCGGGGAAACTGAATTAAGGTCGACAGAAACCGAACGTACGCCTACGTACGGGTCCTCATACTTAGTAAGGTCGATATTGCCGATGAAAGCATGCCATGTCGAAGTGCGGCCAACTTCAAAAGCCTTGCCTTCCGCACCGTTCTTGAGGAACAGCTCGAAGTGGTCAACGTTTACCTCATCATTGTAGACCATGCCACGCTCCTTGAATTCAGTAGTATATCCATTATCATCAACAGCCCAGTTCAACTTCAAAGAAAGAGTCTTTGCAGTCTCCTCCTTCACCTCTGCTACAAATGCATCCGCATCAATAGGCGCAGGAGTTTCGGTAAGAGAACCGTCTTCAAGCTTGATCTGTCCGAGGTAGATCTTAGAGTCCTCATCAGAACCGGCAATACGTACACCGATATGCTTGATGACGTCACCTGAACCAAGACCGCTTACTGCAAGTGTCTTTTCTTCCCAGGTGCTGCCTGAAGTCTCGCCATAGGGAGCTTCTACCCAGCTTCCGTCTTCCTTCTGTAGTATAAGAGAAAGGTTTGATGCGCCGGTCTTGCCGGTCTTGATGGCCACAGTAGCCTTAACGTTGCCTGCCACCTCAAGGTTGGTCTTGTAGATGATTAGGTCAGAACCGTCGGTAGCGCCCTTGATACGGATTGAAGAACCGCCGATATATGCCTCTTCGTGAGTAAAACGCACGTCCACGTCAGACGAAGCGGTGGCCATGTCGCCCTTCTTTGTAAGCAACCAGCGGTATGTAGGCACATAGTCCTGCGCGCCCATGTTGTACCATGAGCCGTGGGTCTTCTTGCCTTTATAGAAATAGATGTCACCGTTACCGAGAGTGAAGTTGCTGTTGAAAGGAAGCGAGCCCTGAATGGCCGAACGCTCGGGGGCCATGGAGGCGAAACCTGCAAATGTAGCCATCTGCTTCGAAACCTCATTGACCATCACCTGGAAATAATGTCCTCTTTGAGCGATCGACGGACGGTTCAGGACGTTACGGTTACCACCGCCAGTGGTGCGGTCCTGAAGTATCTGGTAGTTCTCCTGCGCGTTCATAACGGATGTACCGACATTGAACTGGAAGAAACGGCTCACTGCATGTTCACCCCAGAGCACCATGTTCATTTCCTTGGTGTTTGTCTGGTTCATGCCCGGCCACGCACGGTCCATGTTTACAATCCAGACACCCTGGTACACATCCTCTGCTGTGCCAAAGATTTTCTTTGCTTCTGTAATTGAGTTTGCAGCAGAGAAATAAGCAAAATCACCGCCCGAATAGTTGAGGAACGCATCTGAAACCTTACCTTTCTCCTGAGACCCCAGCAAGTAGCTAGAGTTGTATGAAGAAAGCGATGAATTGATGGTATACGTACCGATGTGGAAGCTGTCGAAACCGATTTCCTTTGCACGCTTGTAGAGTGCCGCATGCACATCGACAAGGCCTGTAGGCATACCGGCCTCAAAGTTGTAGTTGATACCGTCCTGGCCAAGGAATAGCAGACAG
Source organism: Muribaculaceae bacterium (assembly GCA_009775535.1). Classification (GTDB taxonomy): domain Bacteria; phylum Bacteroidota; class Bacteroidia; order Bacteroidales; family Muribaculaceae; genus CAG-873. The sequence goes on along the minus strand of VSPW01000005.1, from coordinate 14,730 downwards.
TTAAGGATGGCGTCGACATACTTGAATGTGCCATCTGGGTTCTTTGTGTTCATGAATCTCACAAAACTGTTGTATGCAGCCACGTCGCCTGCTGCAGCGGCGTCAAAGAACTCGATACCGGAATACATGTATGTTCCGTTCCTATGGGCGGCATCGATCCATGAACCGGGCGCCTGCATGAAGCCATGATTCCAGGAGCCGAAAATGTGGGTGAAGTTCCACATTGAATACACGTCGCTGTTGAACTCAGCGGTAGGATAGCCGCCTGTGCCTTTGCCTGAACCTGTTGGAAGGTTCATCCAGATACGGCGTGTGGGGAACACAGTGCTTATCAGGTTGGATTCTGCAGACTGCTCAATGATAGGATTGTAACGGACGTGAGAGCGGGCGAACTCAAGGTCAAGGTAGATACCTGCCTCTTCAAATTCTTCCTTGGTGGGGAACTGGCGGCCTTCATCGGCAGCCTTGGCAAAAAGTTCAAGCATACCTCTGTTCGACCATCCGGAGAAGTCATACACCGTCTTCGATGCCGACGGGATTTCTTCTGCCTGCACATGGCCGGGCGCACACATAAGTGCGGCCATAAAGGCGCCTCCAAGCAATGTAGATTTTTTCATGTCTTGTTTAAGTTAAAAAAAAGATTTTCTTAGTTGTTTCATATGTGCCAAGTATATACGCCCTTAAAACGGACGCCTATACTTGGATTAAATTTCGTTATTTAGAAGTTAGGGGTGTCAGGCTTGTCCCAGAATACGGGTGCATATTGGAAGTCACCGTCCGCACCGTCAAACTGGAGGGCAGGAACACCTGAATTTGCTATATCGGCATCGCCTTCCGAAGAGCCGCCACCAGGCAGAGGAATCCTGCGGATCACTTCCTCCGGATATTTGTATGTGCCGTCAGAGTAGTCCTCTGCATTTATCACAGGGAATATCTTCGGATAGCCCGTACGGCGGAGGTCAGCCCATGCAAGGTTGCCGTAAGGGAATGAAGAGAAGAATTTCTGGGTCATGATCTTCTCCAACATCACCTCTTTGGTATCAGAATCGTTCCATGCCACACCGATCTTGGTCACGCTCTCATGGTTGTTACGCGGATCCAGAGGATCGACATAGTTATATGGCTTCGCAGCCTCGAGAGTCATGTAGTCATCAACATAATCGCCGTAGTAACTTTGCGAGTAACGGCTCTCAACCTGAGCATGCCTGATGCCGTTCTCATAGAACGTCTTGGCATCGCCTCCCATCTCCCAGTTACGCAATGCACCCTCGGCACGGATGAATTCCATTTCCGAAACCTTGATAAGGTAAGTGGGTGCCTGCGACATCACACCGAAAAATACAGGATCTGCATCCCAGTCATCAAGCTTGAATGCTGAGTACGCACAGTAGGGATTCACTTCCGCCACCTGGCCTTCTGTCATGATCGCGCCTGCGCGGATACCGATAACCCTAGTGTTCGGGGCTATCACCTCGCCGTCTTTTGGGCTGATAGTAGAATTGTTCTTGGCAAAAATGTATTCCTTGTACGGGTGGTCAAGGCTGAACATGAGGCTCTCCATTGATGCGTTAAGCTTGGTGTCGTTCCAGTTGTTGGCGATCTGCACCAAAGGATTGGTGAACCACGATGTCATTTCATCAAATGCGATTTCTTGATCGGTCGTGGTGACAACGCCTTCAGCCACAGCTTCCTCTGCCCACTTTTTAGCCTTATCAGGCATCACCTTCACACAGTTCATGGCCATACGCAGCTTCAGCGAATTGGCGAAACGGCGCCATGATGCGATAGAACGGTCATGTGTGCTTCGGTCAACTGCGCCGCCAAGAAGCATGTTTACCTGATTCTTGTACCATTCTGGTTTGAGCTCAAAGTGCTTGAAGCAAGCATTGAGGGTATCGATATGGTCTATGATGGTCTCATAGATCTTGCTGCCAGGATCGAATGTGAAGGGGGCCTCCATCTTGTTGGCGAGGAAATCGCCGTAAGGCACTGATCCGTACACGTCAACCATCTCCTGAGCGCTGTAGTCAAAAATCAGCAGGCCGATAGCCTTAAGCTCGGGGACAGAGTCGATCTGCGGACGGTTCAGCGTGTTCATTACATTGTCACGCACAGCCTTAAATGCCCCGTAAGGGCCGTCACAGAATTCACGGTTATAAGAATATGTGGTAACGAGCTTACCGCCCCAAGTCTGGTCGGCCACGAAATAGCCGGCATAATTGTCGATATGGAGGCTATATACATACTGGTATGCATGCTCCTGAGGGCCGTTTCCGTCCTTGCCGCCACGGAGGTAGTACTGCGCCGTGCAATACTGTCCCCATGCCTGTTTCTCCTGGAGCTCGTTCAGGGCAGTCATCAAACCCTCCTCAGTAGGCACCCTGCGGTAGCCTATACTGTCGGCCGTTCCTGAATATACATCTGTCTCCACTTCCACTTGCGACCCTGTAAATTCATCCGACGGAGTGTCGAAGTCCATACAGGAAGCCATTCCAAGGGCAGGGATCAAACCTATAAAAGCCTTGATATATTTGGTTTTCATGTTTTATTTGTCTAAAAGAATTTGTTAATTAGAACTCAAGCTTAAGATTGATACCGAATGAACGTGTAGAAGGCATGTTGAACACGTCTACACCACCCATACCGTTCATGGTAGAGAGCGAAATTTCAGGATCGACTGGGCTGTCCTTATAGATGAAGAACAGGTTGCGGCCTACTACTGAAAGGTTGAGGCTCTTGATTGTGCCGCCGAAGAGGTTGCGCAGAGTGTAGCCAAGAGAGATTTCAGCCATACGGAAGTTGGTGGCATCGTATACATAGTCTGATGCGAATACCTGGCCGCCGACTGTCTTATAGTATTCTTCTACAGGCACAATCACCCTGGCATCGCCTTCGCCGATGTACATACCGGGCTTAGTCACAGAACCGTCGCGTGAAGTCCATACGATATTGTTCTTCTCGGCATTCAGACGGGCATCGGCAGAACGCTTTGACATACCGTAGCTGTCAAGGTAGGCTTCTGTGAGGGAGATGGTCTTGCCGCCGATACGGCCGTTGATAAGGAAGTAGAGCGAAAGGTCCTTCCAGGAGATGGTGTTGGACCATCCGAGCTGGAACTTGGAGTTCATGTTGCCAAGGTATACATACTTGTTCTTTGACAGCTGCGGCGTACCGGTATTGGGCGAGATCCAGATTGAATTGTCCGGATTGCGGCGGAAGTCAAGAGTATACATGTCGCCATATGAGCCGCCTTCCTCGTAACGCACAAGTATCTTGCCGTTTGCGATGTTCTGCTCCATGCGGGCAGCCTCGCCGCGTTGGTTCTTGAAGGTCTTTACGATCTCGTTGTGGTTGTAAGAGAAGTTGAATGCTGTCTTCCAGATCCAGTCACCCTTAAGCATGTTGTAGGTAACTGTGGTCTCGATACCCTGGTTGCGGATAAGGCCGGTGTTCACAGGAGTAGCCTTTCCTGAAGCGGAAGGTGCGACAAAGTACGAGTTGGTGAGGTCGGTGTGGTAGTAGGTCAAATCCCACATGATGGCCGAGTTGAGGAATGATACATCGAAACCGGCTTCGATTGATTTTGATTTCTCAGGACGCGGGTTCGCGAAGTAGCCATAGCCTGAACCGGTCACAGCACCTGTAGCAGGATTGTATGAACCGAGGTCATAGAAGATGTTGGGGATTGAGTTACCTACCTCTGAGTAAGAAGCGCGGAGCTTGAGGTAAGTGATGAAATCAGGCATCTTCACGTATTTATGCATCATGGTGTTACCACCGAGCGACCAATATCCGTAGTTGTCAGGAGTGCCACGGTCAGAGAACTGGCGGAAAGCACGATACCAGTCCTGACGGTAGCTACCTTCGATATATACCATGTCCTTCCAACCTACCTGGCCGGTAAAGAACAGGCCGCGGTCCCAGTTAGACTGCTTTGAGAATGTAGTGGGGTTGCCACGCCATGTGATTGTAGGCTCGAAGTAGTTGACTACCGTGGGGAGCTCGGTCATGGCTGAAGTGAACTGCGTAGCCTTGCCGTAGATTTTCTGGGTCTCACCGGAAACAGTGTGGCCAGACCAGCCTGCAGTAGCAGAAACATCAAAATCATTGAAAGTCTTGTTGTAGCTCAACAATGCATCGACATAGATGTCGTTGCTATAGATCTTATCCTGGTAGTATACACCATAGTCCTCCATCTGTGATACATTCTGGGAGGTAGCATAGCGGCGTCCGAAATAGCTGTATTTTGCACGGTCCATGTTGATACGTCCCTGAATCTTAAGGCCGGGGATGATCTCATAGGATGCTGTGGCATAGCCGTATACACGTTCTTCTACTGTCTGGCCTACATTCATGTCGGTGAGCCAGTAGGGGTTGTTGTGCGAAGCGGTCGGATAAGCCCATACCTGCTGCGGGCCTTTAAGCTCTACAGTAGGAGCGATAGGTGTACCTGAAGGTGTCAGAAGGCCGTTGGCTGCAAGTGAAGTCCAGCTGCCGTTACGGTTTACGTAATTGTTCTTGTAGTATGACATGTCGATGTTGGGCGATGTCAGATACAGGTCATAGAGGGGGTTGAACACTGTACCGCCGCCGCCACGGTTACGGGTCTTGGCATACACATAGTTAAGAGAAACGTCAACCTTCAGCTTGTTTTCAAACAGGTTGTAGCTCTGACGGAAAGAGAACGTGTTACGGTTGTAGGTGTTCTTGCGTACGATACCGTCGGAGTTTGAGTTCGCATAAGAGAAGTAGGAGGTGATCTTATCGTTACCGCCAGAGATGGTCACAGAGTTGTTCCATGTAGTACCTGTCTCGAAGAAGTCGGACACGTTGTCGTTGTAGCGGTTGGTCAGCTTTGCTCCGCTGAACGCGAGTTCGGCATCTGTCATGTCAGAGAGCTTCTTGCCCCATGACTGCACTGAGATGGTGTTGCCTGCAAGGTCGACAGCAGAGCCGTACACCTTCTGCAGTTCGGGGGTAAGCAGAGGCTTCTCGAATGTCACGCCTGAATTGAGGGTGATGGAGATGCGGCCTTCCTTACCTTTCTTGGTTGTGATCATGAGCACACCGTTGGCAGCGGCAGAACCGTAAAGGGCAGCCGCGTTCGCACCCTTGAGCACGTTGATGCTTTCGATGTCGTCAGGGTTGATAAGAGAGAGGGCATCGCCGCCTTCACCGGAAGAGGAATAGGTGGGGTCCCAGTTGGCCTGATAAGAGCTGGCAGCACTTCCGACCTGGTTGGTCATTGGGATACCGTCAACTACAATCAGAGGGCTGTTGTTACCCATAACTGACTTGTTACCACGGAGAAGGATCTTGGATGTACCGCCCGCACCACCGGCGCTCTGGCTGATGGACACACCTGCCACCTTACCGTTGAGGGCGTTAACAAAGTTGGCGTCCTGCACTTTCATGAGGTCCTCACCTTTCACTTGCTGGGTCGCATATGTCAGGGATGATTCCTTACGGTTGATACCCATGGCGGTAACGACTACCTCGTCAAGTACCTGGGTGTCTTCTTTAAGGACAATGTTGTAAGGGCCGGGGCCGTTGACTTTCACCTCCTGAGGGGTGAAACCGATGTACGAGAACTGCAGGATGTCACCTACGGCAGCTTTGATTGAGAACTCACCATCGATGTTGGTGGACATTCCGGTGCCTGAGCCTTTTACAAGGACACTGACACCAATCAGAGGCTCTTCGTAAGAGTCAACCACAGTACCAGTAACTGTAAGCTTTTCCTGTGCCATCATGGCGAAAGGACAAAGCAGCAGTACCAGGGCTAAGAGTCTTGTCACTGTGCGATTCATAACTTGAATACCGTTTTTTGATTGTTGTTTATTGAATTAAGGTTAATTGTATTTGGCAGAAGACTAAGGCAAAATAGAAAAAACTGCTTAAGGACAAAAGATCTCCCTAAGCGGCATTATTGCCAATTTTGCGATATTATACAATATTTCAGAGATATATTCGGTTAGGATATTTTTATATTCATTGGCAAATTTAGAGTATTTTTTTCAATTGTCGCCCCACTGTTTGTTAATAAAGATTAAACGTGGGCACTCCGATGAACTTTTAACAAATACCGGATAAGTGAAAAAACGTATTGGCGTGTATTTAGGTTAAAATACGTAAAACAACCGTGAATTGTCAGAAAAGCATCAAGATATAGTCTATAACGATTATATCAATTTAGAGAATTAAGGTTAAAGTATTAAACAAAAGGGTTAGTAAGAACTCAGCCATGACGGCCGGGTTCTTTTTTTATGACTATCGCGCGTAGCTGCAGCCATACCATCACCACGGTGACAACCGTCGCCAGGACATCGGACGCCGGAAATGAGAGCCACACGCCGTCAAGCCCGAGTTCACGGGGCATGATGACCAGCAGCGGGATCAGGAAGATAACCTGGCGCGCAAGCCCGAGGAATATCGACTGCGGGGCCTTTCCGATGGCCATGAAAAAATTTGTCGCCACTATCTGGAAGCCCACCACCCCGAAGGCCAGCATTGACAGCCGCAGAGCATGCACCGTGACAGCCACAAGGTCCGCATCCGACGTGAAGGCCCTGGCGATGAATGGCGACAGAGTCATGCCACAGGCCGACCCTAATACAGTAAGGGCCGTAGCTGCGCCTGTCGTGATCCAGAACGCACGCTTGAGACGGTGGTGCAGCCCAGCGCCATAATTATAGCCCACGACAGGCTGCATGCCCTGGCACATGCCGATGACCACCACACATATGAGCGACGTGTATGTGGTGAATATCCCGGCGGCGGCTATGGCCATATTGCCGCCATGGCCGCCAAGGGCCACGTTCACAATGGCATTGATGGCGCACGCCGCGAAGTTGATGAGCGAGGGCGATGCGCCTATGGCCACGATGGACACCACAGTCTTCCATTCAAGACGGTATATGCCGCGGGTGAAACGCACCGTACTGCGTGGCTGCAGGAAATGCCACATGACGAACACCGCCGACACCGCCATCGCGATATCCGTGGCCACGGCCGCCCCCGTTATGCCCATGTCGAGCCAGAAGATGAACACCGGGTCAAGCGCCACATTGCACACAGCCCCTATTATCATTGTGAGCATGGCCTTGCGTGGATAGCCTGACGCACGCATCACATTATTGAACGTGAATGCTATGTTTGTGAGCACTATGCCCGGCAACAGGCACAGCAGGTAGGACCTCGCATATGGCAACGAATCGGCATCGGCGCCGAAAAGCGTCAGTATCTCATCCAGGAAGAGCACGAACGCGGTGAGGTAAACGGCTATGAGGATGCACATCAGCGTCATCGAATTGCCGAGCACCATCTGTGCCCCACGGTGGTCCTTTCCGCCAAGCAGGATAGAGACACGAGAGGACGCGCCCGCCCCGACAAGCACACCAAGGGCGGTGGTGATGTTCATCACCGGAAATGTGATTGTAAGCCCGGTGATGCCGTCAGGGCCCACACCCTGCCCTATGAAGATACGGTCGACGACATTATAGAGCGACATGACAAGCATGCCCACCACTGCCGGGAGCGAATACTCCCATAGCAACCGCGGGATACTCCCTGTAGCCAATTTTCCCAGGCTGCCGTCAGCAGCCCTGCTTTCTGTCACCGCCATATAGCCTGTCTTTTACACCCCGAACTCCCCGTCCCTAAAGAAAGTCGGGGAATCTCCCGACTCCCCGACCTGAATCATGAACAAAAATATGAATAAATCAAATGACTTATGAGGATGAAATGGATGATGTATGGATTGTTGTTATATCGTCTCTGTTCATTTGCCTGCAGCGGCCTTGGCGCGTTCAAGATACTTGCGCGCATCCGAAGCAGCCACCGATGAAGGATATTTGTCCACTATCTCCTGGTAGGCCTCTGCCTCTTCAGCGGCGTTGCCCATCTTGTGGTACATCACGGCCTTCTTCTGGAGGAAATACGGTACAAGCTGCGGGTTGCCCTTCGCAGCCGATACAGCCTTGCCGAAATACTCTACCGCCTCGGCATCCTTGCCTAGGGCCGCAAGGCAGTCGCCGGCCTTGCCGATGACACCGGCGTTGCCGATGATGTCGCCAAGCGATGCGTCCTTGTAGTATTCCAATGCGGCGGCATAGTCTTTCTTAGCATACAGAATATTGCCACAGAACACCTTTGCGAGCTCCCCGCCATCGTGGCCGAGGGTGGCAGCCTGCTTCATCTGCACAAGCGCCAGAGAATCATTTCCGGAAACAAGGGTGGAATATGCCTGGGCAAAAGCCTGGTCGGCCTTCTTTACCCCTGGCTCATGGATGGCAAACATGTAGATAAGGGCGATCGCAACGATACCTACTACCGCGCCGCCACCCCAGGTGACATATTTCCTGATTTTTTCGTTCTTAGCGTTCTGTGCTTCCTGCTCGGCAACCGTAGCGGAAACTTTAGTGGAATTTTCCATTGATGTCCTATATGAAATAAAGCGTTTACTGTAAATTAGTGGATTATGGCATGGCCATAGCGGCCCTACCGAAGTGCAAAAGTACAGCTAAAATTCCAAAAATGAAAATTTTATCACATATTTTTGACTTGCCCTACAAAAGCGGCCATCTTTATCGCCGCCTCTGCTGCCTCAGCCCCTTTGTTGCCGAGGACACCACCGGCACGGTCGAGTGCATCCTGCTCTGTGTCCACAGTCAGCACCCCGAATATGACCGGCGTATCGCAGTCGGCGTTGAGCGCCGTGACGCCCTGGGTGACGCTCTGGCACACATAGTCGAAATGCGGAGTCCCGCCACGCACCACGCAGCCGAACACAATCACCGCATCATACATGCTGGCCTCTATCAGCTGCGAGGCTGCAAACGTAAGTTCCACCGCACCGGGCACATGAAATACATCCACTTGATTTTCTACATCATAACCCTGGGCCTTGAAAACATCGAGCGCACCCTCTGTCAAGGCCGAGGTTATGTGCCCGTTCCACTCTGCGGCCACAATGGCCACCCGCAGCCCATCTACATGGGGAAGCTTGCCGGCGGGCGCGGCATTTTTATTCTTTGTTGACATTTACTTAATGTTTATGAATCAATAGAACAGCTGCCAATCGGCCGTAGCCTTGGCCACAGCAGAATCCCCCGCCGCCACAGCCTCGGCCAGGCATGCGCGGGCCACATCGGAAGAGAACCTCCCGGGGGCAGGCAAATTGGAGTATATGTAGCCTACCAGCCCCGACAGAGCCCCGGCGTTCCACAACACCGAACGCGATTCCGGGCACACATCCCTGCATTCGATCACCGATGTGGAATAAAGCCGTATCCGGCCGCCACCGGCATCGACATTCACAAGATTGTCGGCATAGAACTTAATATGGTTATTCCATGCGGCGGCATCATCGGCAGTACCGAATATAGCCTCCAGGTCGGCACTGCGGGTAACCACCACCGACGCCAGCTCCAGGTTCTCCAGGATGGCCGGCATCACACGTGTGATACGCGGCGCACGCGAAGGCAGGAAACCTGGCAGATACACCAGCAGCAGCCCCCTTTCGGAAGCGTTTGACAGCAGCGCCAGCATACGTTGGCGCGCACGGGGATCAATGGCCTGGTATCCGCCGAACACCAGTATGTCCCCCGGATCGACACGCGGCCACGCCACATCGAAACACTCCTCGGGATACTGCTCGTAGCGGATCACATCATACCCACCGCCGGAACGCGGATAATACAGCTGCGTAGGCGTCACGCCTTCGGTGAAACGGTCGACACACGACATGTCCACACCGGCCTCAGCAAGAGGGGCGGTAACCGCCTCACCGACGCGGTCGGACGAGGCTTCGCTCACCATCTTGACAGGCAGCCCTTGCCTTGCCAGCATGGCGGCGCAAAGCGTTATGCGTCCTCCATATGCCGAACCGGCAGGCGCGCCCGAGGCATCGAACACTAAATCCTGGGCAAACTCCCCTACAGTAACGACTTTCCTCATTTTCCTGACCCGTGCTCCACATCGCCACGTGCAGCCGACCCAAGGTAGCCGCCATGATGGCGCTTGGCATAGTCGGCACGCGTGAACCCGGTGGCATTCATCACATTCACCACAAGCACATCGCCGATTACTGTCATCATCGTGGTAGATGTCGTCGGCGTCAGACCCAACGGGCACACCTCAGGAGCCCCGCCGGTAGGCAATGTGACGTCAGCCAGGCGCGCCAACGCGCTATCCGGATTGCCGGTGATGACTATAATAGGAAGGCCGGGATACAAGGTCCGGGCCAGAGATACAAGGTCCACGATCTCGGAAGTCTTGCCAGAATTGGAAAGCATCAGCATCACGTCGCCCGGCTGTATCACACCCAAGTCGCCGTGCTGGGCCTCGCTCGGATGAAGGTTGACGGCCGGAATGCCTGTAGAACAGAACGTTGTGGCGATATTCATGGCTATCTGTCCGCACTTGCCCATTCCTGAGGTGACCAACTTGCCTCCGCGCCTGTGCACATGGTCCACTATAAGCTCCACGGCACGCGTATACGCGTCGGTGACAGGAATATTGAGGATGGCCTCGCTCTCGGCGCGCAAAATCTCGCGCATTGTATCTTGGATGTTCATCTTGGATAGTTTAACTGGGTGCAAAGTTAATAAACCTTACGGAATATCCTTGCCTCCGCACAAAAAAAACGGCAGCAGAGGCACCACATCTCCGTGTGGTGCCTCTGCCTGTATTATACGCCGTCAAGGACGGTGTCAATCGTAGTTCATGGGCACGGCGACAAGGCGCATATTGTTGCGGCGGATGAAATCCAGCACCTCACGCCTTACAGCATTGTCATCAATATCGGCCTCGATACGCTTCAAGGCGTTGAACACCGATGTGGAGCATTGGTAGATATGGCGGTATGCCTTGGCGGCATCATCGATATCCGACTCAGAGAAGTCGCCGTCCTTGCGCATTACCACTGCATTGATGCCATAATAGCTGGCAGGGTTGTGGGCAATGATGACAAACGGAGGAACATTGCAGCCTATGCGGCATCCTCCCTTGACCAAGGCCCATTTGCCCACATGGCAGCCCTCGTGCACAATAACCGCCGATGAAAGTATGGTACATTCGTCAATCTCAACATCGCCGGCAATCATCACATTGTTGCCGAGAACACACTTGCCCACTATATGGGAGTCATGCCCTACATGTGAATTGGCGAATATGAAACACCCGTCGCCGATACGCGTACCGCCTTGGGACGATATGCCTCGGTTTATGATGACACTTTCCCGGATCACATTGTTGTCGCCGATGTAGCAGTATGACTCGCCGCCCTTCCAGCGGAAATCCTGCGGGTCAGCGCCGACGATAGCACCTTGGTACACCTTATTGTTCTTTCCCATACGCGTACCGCGCATCACACTTGCATACGGCATTATCTCGCAGCCGTCGCCGATCTCGACATCGGCATCTACAAACGCGAAAGGATGGATTGTGACATCCTGCCCGATCTTGGCAGAAGGGTCAACATGGGATAACGGACTAATCATAGCGGTAAAAGTTTTTAAGGTACATATGCCCCGGCACAAGCATCACCTGCCACCTCCCAGCGACTGGTATAGATTGATGACGGCCTGCGCGCGTGCCAGACGGCATGATATTTGTGAAATCTGCGAAGACAGCAGCCCCTGCTGGGCGGTGAGCACCTCCAGATAGGTAGTGTTGCCTCCATACATGAGCAGCTCAGTGGTATATTCCACCGACTTCTCAAGATTGGCCACCTGCTCGACAAGCAGCGAAGCCTTGAGGGTACTGTTCTCATATGAAGTGAGCGCGTCACTGACCTCGGCGGCAGCCGACATCAGGGAATACTCAAAGTTGTTCATAGCCTGCTCCTGCTGAGCCTTTGCGGCCTCCAGCCTGGCGATGTTCTGACCGCGCATGAACAGGGGGGCGGTCAGCGATCCCGCAAGCTGCAGAAACCAGTCGCCGGGATTGGATATGAAACTGCCAAGCAGGTTGGTGAAGCCACCGTTGGCGGTGATTGCCAGCCCCGGATAGAACGCTGCGCGGGCCGAGTTGGTGGCATAGTATGCCACGGCAAGCCCCTGCTCAGCTGCCGCCACATCAGGACGTGCAGCCAGCTCTCGCATGGGCACACCGTCGCGGGCTATCGCCGGAGCTTCCAGCGAGGCCGATGCCGGGATCTCCCACTTCTGCGGCATCACGTTCTGGAGCAGTGACATGGTGTTGTAAAGCTCATGCAGCGATGTCTCAAGGTCGGTTATCGAACCAAGCACATTGTAATAGTTGGCAGTGCTCTGCACAACGGCAGCCTCGGTGACACGTCCGGCCTCCTTAAGCTCCTTCATCACCTCCACGCTGCGTCCCCAGCTTTCAGACGTCGCCCGCGAAAGCTCGATCTGCGACTTCACCGCCGCAATGGCATAATACGTCTGGGCCACAGCGGATATTATCTGTGAACGTACGGCCTGGGCATACGCCTCGCTCTGGTATAGCGCAGCCTGCGCACCGCGTTTTGAATTCAGTATCTTACCGAAGATGTCTATCTCCCAGCTGGCCTGCAACGGGAGGGTGTATGTCCATGACATCGCGGACTTCGCATAGGAAGCACCCGCCCCATTGGGGGCAAGCACCAGCGAAGGCAGGTAGCTGAGGCGCGCGCCCTTAAGCTGGGCATGGGCCATCTTCACGTTGAGCTGCGCGTTCTTAAGGTCATTGTTGTTGGACAGCGCCTGGCTGATCAGGTCGGCCAGCACAGGATCGGTGAACACATCTTCCCACAGCAGATTGCCGAAAGCGGCAGAGTCGGCAGGCTGCTGGCGCGCCTCCACGTACTCACGCGTCAGCGCCGTGGTCTCAGGTGTGGAATATTTTTTGTAGATGTTACAGCTACCCAATGTAAGGGTAGCGGTAACACCGATTATTGCCAATAGGCTTATATTGCTTATTTTCATCTTTATAAATGCATTGCAGATTAGTTCTTTTTGGAATACTGCTCTATTTCGCTCTCGATGCCTGCATTGTTGGTGTCCTCCCATTTGATCGGCGAAATCTTCTCCTGTATGGTCTGGAACACAACGAAGAGCGCCGGAACGATGAACACCTGGAGTACCATGCCGATAAGCATGCCGCCTATTGAGCCTGCACCAAGTGCGTTGTTGCCGTTCGCGCCTACACCCGAGGCGAACATCATAGGCAGAAGGCCGATGATAAGCGCCAGTGAGGTCATAAGGATAGGACGCAGACGGGCGCTGGCACCGGATATCGCAGCATTGACTATGCTCATTCCGGTCTTGCGGCGGTCAAGGGCGAACTCTACGATAAGGATGGCATTCTTGGCCAAAAGTCCGATAAGCATGATCAGCGCGATCTGCAGATAGATATTGTTGGATATGTCGCCGATCTTGGCAAAGATGAACGAGCCCATAAGTCCGAACGGTATTGAGAGGATCACCGCCCAAGGCAGCGAATAGCTCTCGTACTGTGCAGAAAGCAACAGGTAGACAAACAGGAGGCATAGCCCGAATATCAAGGCTGTGCCGGATCCGGAAGACTGGGCCTGCTCACGTGTCATGCCGGCATAGTCATATCCGTAGCCCTGCGGAAGCGTCTCGGCGGCCACACGCTGTATGGCGGCTAGGGCATCGCCGGAAGAATATCCGGCATTGGGCTGTCCGGTGACAGATATTGACTGGAACATGTTGAAACGGTTCAGCAGGTCAGGCCCGTATACCCTTGAAAGGGTCACGAAATTGGAAACAGGGGCCATCTCCGAGCCGTTGCGCACCTTGATGGCGTTCAGGGTCTCGGGAGATACTCGGCTTTCAGGATTGGCCTGCATCATCACACGGTATATCTTGCCGAAACGGTTGAAGTTCGACACATACATGCCGCCGTAATATCCCTGGAGGGTAGAAAGTATGGTGGACGGGCTGATGCCGGCCTGCTTTGCCTTGGCCACATCGATGTCCAGCATGTACTGCGGGAACGTGGGGTTGAACGTGGTGTAAGCCATCTGTATCTCCGGCTGTGCGTTGAGTTGTGCAAGGAATCCCTGCACCACGCTGAAGAACTGGTTGATGTCGCCGCCGGTCTTGTCCTGCATCTTGATCTCGAAACCGTTTGTAACGGAGTAGCCCGAGATCATAGGCGGTGCAAATATCACCACATTACCGTCCTTTACCTGTGAGGTGAGGCCGTAGAGCTGCTTGATGATGTCGTTGGCGCTCTCGCCGTCGCCACGTTCCTCCCAGTCGCGTAGCTTGACGATGAATGTGCCGTATGTGGCGCCCTGGCCTGCAATGAAGCTGTATCCGTTGATCATCTGCGAGCCCTGTACGGCCGGGATGCTCTGGATGAGCGAATCCACCTGATGGAGAACCTCGCCGGTACGTTCCTGCGAAGAGCCCGGAGGCAGGTTGACCATACAGAATATCGTACCTGTATCCTCGGTAGGCACAAGGTCGGACGGTGTGGTTGACATGAGCCATACCAGCACACCGATGGACACGGCCACAAACCCGAAGGCTACGGTCTTTGCCTTGATAAAGAACTTGACGACCTTCTCGTATTTTTTCAGCAGGTGTTCATAGCCTACATTGAAGCCATCGTGGAAGCGCTGCACAAATGTCTTTTTCTTGCCTTCGTGGTCGGCATGCGGCTTGAGGAACACGGCGCACAATGCCGGCGAAAGCGTAAGGGCGTTTATTGCAGAGAAGAAGATGGAGATAGCCATTGTGAGGCCGAACTGGCGGT
>VSPW01000049.1 GCA_009775535.1 Muribaculaceae bacterium | reverse complement strand
GCCTGAACCGGACCGGCTGATTTAATGACAGATGGAATCTCAACTGTACCTTCCCCTTTATATTCTCCACGCTTGCCATCAGCCTTTCTGCCGTTTTCAGGATTTCCAAGATTCCGTGGAGCATATTCAACACCGCATACAGAATAAAACGCCGTACGATACCACGGGAACGACCAAGTCAGACCTGTCAGCGACATTGCCAATAACAATATCAGCGAATAAATTCCTCCGGCGACATGAAGACCTTTCCAAAATCCGCGCCAACCGCCTTTGAATGAAATAGAGAGGCTACGGCCTAATTTTTTCCTTGCACGTGGCCACCATATAACTACACCTGTAATCAACGCGATTACAAATATCAGCGTGGATATGCCTACTAGCAGTTTGCCGACTTTGATTCCGTCACCATGTGGATTTGCACTGTCCAAAAGCCACCGGTGAAGCCGGAACATTGTAGAAAAGAAGCCTATACGTTCATATTTCCCTGTGATTTCACCGGTATACTGGTCGATAAAGACGGATGCCCTGCGTGGCTTGGACAGATTGACCTGATAGGTCCGGTCTTTGTCATCAAAGACCGTGACACCGGTTATGGCGACCGAATCCGGCAATGTTGCCTTTACTGTCTCCATCAGCTCTTCCTTGTCGATAGGCTCACCTTCCGAAGATGCGACATAATATACCTCGCTTTTCAAGATTCTTGTTATCTCCGGCTCAAAGACAAGCATGGCGCCGGAAAAGCATATAAGGGTTATTATGATGCCGAACGACACCGATAACCAAAGATGGAGCTTATGAAAGAATTTCATTGGCAATGTTATTTTATCGGTTCCATATAACCGAATCCGTTGATGTCTGTTGCTTTATCTATTGTCAGACCTTTGACGGCCTGAGCCGTTGACGTGTCTATTTTATATATAGCGGGATATCCGTCTGTAATATTTATAGATATGTATACATTCCCATTTTTTGCATATGTAGTTTTGCCTATCGATGAGATATTAGAAGGAAGCCCGCCAACAAATGTCAGTCTCTTTGCCTCTGCATCGAAGATAGCGAGGTCTGTGGCAGCAAATCCAGTCTCGATAAGAGGCCGGTCGTACATAAGCATAAGAAATCGGCTTCCTCCCGCAGGCCAACAGCGCATAAAAGACCGCCCTCCAGATTGCGCCTCGAGGTTGCAGTAATAAGAGTCAAACTGAGACGAACCGGCAGGTATGCGGCAAACACCTGCAGGCAATGTTGTTTTTTGACGTGAATCGGTCATCGTTTTTGCATAGGAAGGTGAAAATACATATATGTCTCCGTTATCATCCGCCCAGATTGTCTGATAATACTGCGATTTGAAACGTCCGCACGGATAGCTTATCCTGTCCGTTTTTGCAAATACCGGGTTAGTCAGGGTTTCGTCATTGAAGATTGCTACCCAGCATTCATCGGGATACTGTGTCCATTGGAGTTCTCCTTTCTTATA
This sequence comes from Muribaculaceae bacterium, assembly GCA_009775535.1. Classification (GTDB taxonomy): domain Bacteria; phylum Bacteroidota; class Bacteroidia; order Bacteroidales; family Muribaculaceae; genus CAG-873. The sequence goes on along the minus strand of VSPW01000049.1, from coordinate 9,543 downwards.
ACTGCTGCTGTTGCTGCCGCCGTCGGCTGTCTTTACAAGATCCTCGTATCCGGGCCTGACCCATTTACCGTTTTCGTAGGCCGCCCCGTATTGGCTGAGCCCCATAGGGATGACCCCGCAAAAGATTTGGCCACCTCTTTTCTCTATACCGGAGAGAGTCACGTATTCACCGTTACCGAGATAATTCTCAACGGAATATGCGCCGGTCGATGTATCATTCTGTCTTGATGTCTCAGCATCTACATCGAGATAGGAGACAAGCAACGTCTTAGGCAGATATCCATTGCCATCGGCCTGTGGTGTTGGCCCGTTGCCGGTTGATGTCGATATAATCTCGTTTTCATATATGCCGTAGGAGGTGAAACGGTTTATCTTGTACTCCATATCGCGTGGAGATATGGACCCGCCAGGATTAAGCAGATAGCTTCTGGTAGTGCCGGCATTCCCCTGATTATATGTGAGCGCGTAGAGATAGTTTCCGGGATGGAACACCCATTGGCTTGCACCGTCATTTAACAGCCCGGTATTGTCACCTACGGAAATATGCCCCATGTCGAGAGATTCGGCCGTGAGCAATATGTTGGTAGTCCCCTTGGAATCTGTCACAGAGGTGGCGATAACAAATTTGCCGTCCGTATACTTGTCACCATTCCCTCCGGCGGGTTCATCGCTGTCCGAGCATCCCGGCAAAACCATAGCCGGAAATGCGAGCGCACACATGGCACGCATAAAAAGATTATTATTCATTTTATATGGTTTAATTATGGTTAGTTACCGAAATAGATTCTCACCTTGCCGTAAAAAGCCCGTCCGGCTTTCTGAAGGCTAAAATTATCGTATAACCGCGCACCTGTAAGGTTGCGGCATTCAAAAGAAATGTTGTAGCGTCCACGTTTTATGCCGTAGCTTATTGTGACATTATGTGCAAATTGGTCTGGCACCATATAGTCACCGCTGTTGCTTCCCAGATTGGATGAATAATAGCAGAAACTATGTGTGTATTGGTTGTCGTATGTCAGTGTGAGGGTGTTTTCCTTGTCCCCAAGTCCGACCCAGTAGAAATTCACATCCGAATCGGCGAACATATACGGCTGGTTGGGCATACGCTCCTTGTACGACACATTTGCCACCGTGCTGTTCATTACCGTCGGCATATTGTCCCGGATGTTCATTTGTGTAAAGTTGCCTCCTACACTTAACCATTTTGAGAGACTGTACCTAGCCGAAACGCTGAACCCATCGGTCTTGACTTTGCCGTAGTTGACATATGATGCTGCGAACTTGCCACCACTCAGCGACATAATATTGCGCTGGATATAGTCGCGGGTGTCACGATAAATAAGACCGGCCTCGACATATACTGTATTGTTTCCGAATGTAGCGTTGTAGCTGAGATTGAGGTTGACATTATGGCTGGATTCCGGTTTTATTGCCATATCACCCGTCTCCAGATCCTCGTCACCGAACATTTCTTCAATGGTGGGCATACGCAATGCTTTCTCATATGACGCCTTCAACTGAAAGCCCAACGGCATTAAGAACGTCCCGGCTGCCCCGTACCCCCAATAGTCGACTGTGCGAGAGACCCTTTCGTAATTATCCTGTGTAGAGGATGTCGCCATCGGGCCGGAAACATATTGGTGGTACTGCTTGCCGAAAACGGTGAGGTTCATATTTGCATTCGGCATATAACGGTAAGATATCCCTATGATATTCTTTCGTGTAACCTTCGGAATAGCATCACTTGTCGGTGGAGTTGTCAGCAGGTTTTCGTTTGACCTGTGGAATGAGTTGAACACATCGTTAAGCGTGAACATATGGCCCTGTCCAATCCGGTAATTGGATGTGAAGGCGGCAGACCAGTTGCCGTTATCAGCTTTGGAATTTTGATATGACTGCTCTCCGGGGGAATTGAGCCTGTCGGTCTCACCTCTCCAGTTATACCTTACCGATGCCGTATCTACATTCACCGTCACATTCCTATTGTAGTTGGCATTGAATGAGACATCAAGCCCCCTGACAAAAAGGTTACGTTTGAAATATTCAACAGATGGCATTACATCATGCCCATGGCGGTGTTTCTGGCCATATACAATCTCCTGACGGACACCGGTCTGTATCTCCTTATACATGTGGGAGTATGTAAACCCAACCAACAGGCGGTCGGCCCACGGCTTGTTTACAAATCCCAGTCTGGCCACTACGGCCTCGTTATGGTATGTGTCGTTGAATCTGCGGACATGCTCCTTCTTCTTGCGGTTTATAGCCCCGGTAGCGAAGTCCTCGACAGGTGAATCAATCCAGTAGTCATTGTCAGAGTAGTTCTGGAAGGCATTTATCTCGTATACAAAACCGTTCCGCAAAGTCTGGCCGACATTGATATATGATTTATGAGTATTGAACGAGCCATATGAATAGGATGCGTCAACAAACCATTGCCGTCTGCGTTTCGGAGTCACAATGTTGATTATCCCACCTATTGCGTCAGAACCGAAGCCCACTGGAACGACACCGCGATAGACCTCTATGCGCTCAGCAAAATTGACCGGGATATTGTTAAGCCCGAAAGAGCTGCCGACACCCTCCTGCGGAACTCCGTCAATGAAAACTTTGATATGTTTCCCGCTGAAGCCATCCATCGTTACCGCCATATCAGAGCCTACACCCCCACTCTCCCTTATCTTCATACCCGGAGCTTTGCCGAGGGCATCACTCAGGGTCTTGGTGGTATTGACCAAATCCTGCGTATTCACCGACACGGCATTGTATGCCGAATTTCTTACCTTAGAGACCTGACTGCCCACAACTATCACCTCTGCCAGCTGCGTTACCGGTTTCAATTTGACATTCAGCTTAACCCTGCCGTCAGCCGGTATTTCCACTTCATGCTCCGCTTTCTCAAACCCAACGGAAGAAAATACAATAGTATAATCGCCAGCAGGGGCTTTCAGATGGTATAATCCCCGTCCGTTAACGGTGCATGAATATACCGTGCCTTTCAGGAACACGGAGGCATAATCTATCGTCTCTCCGTCAGAAGACATCACCTTTCCTGAAACCATACCCATCGTATCATTTGCCGAAACTCCAAATGGGCATAAATATGCCAATGCAAGCAAAATATAAAACAGAAGCCTATTATGTGTCATCGTTTCCTCTTTCATTTTCCATATTGAAATCGGTTGCAAAATTACCTCGCCTCCAAATATCCCACAATTCCCAAGAATCGGACTTATTTGGCCGCCTTTGACATACCATTTATAGGAGTATACGTGCAAAAAAGGCATGTCTTCAAGACATACCTCCCCAGGACAGATATTGTTGAGGCTTACTTCAGCTCTATTTCCTTTGGGTCCACGATCCCATGAAGTATGGCAAATATCGTGAGGGCCGCAGTGGAATGGATGTTCAGCTTGGCACTGATGTTTTTACGATAGGTAGTTATGGTGTGGAACGAAAGAGAAAGCCTATCGGCAATTTCTTTATTGGCAAGGCCATGGGCAACCAGGCGTATTATATCTTTCTCCCTGTGGCTTAATTCCTGGTTGCCGGATGCTGTATCCTGCCGATTCCTATTTGTAACATAAACGTCTTTCTCAAGGGCCTCCACAGCAGGTACAAGAATAAGGTTCTCAATCTCACAATGGGAAACCAGATCGTCGCCGCAGGCCGATATGTTAAACAAGGCGCGGTTCAGCATCCTTGTGTTTGGCATGGCATAGTGTTGCAGGAATATATCCTTCAGCTCATTGAGCTTATACACAACGGACTCATGCTTTGAAGCGAAATCGGATATTTTGAAATCCTTTGCAGGTTTGCCTTTTAACAGCCCTTCAATATAAGGGAACACTATCCTGTTCTCATAATCCATGTGGCTGTACACCTCATCGGCATATTCATCAAAAAACCTGATAATGTGGACTGCCACATCGTCAAGCCTTTGCTGATGGACAGCACTGACAAGGGTTTCACGTATATCCGGCAACCGGAAATCCAAGATATAGGAATGTGCCTCCCTCAGATAAGACAATAAAGTCGGCAATTCAATTTCATTAATGGAGAACCGTTTGCCACTGATAAGATTTGCAATGGCGAGAAAGGTAGGACAATCAATCCCTTTTTCCTCGCAGACCTCACATACAGTCCGTTCCCCGAATCCGAAAGGGACGCTAAACCGGTTGAGCACCAATAACAGCTGGTTATTGTCCTCGACTAAATCCCGGACTTTATCGGTCGCCAAATATTTTATAGATGACTTTATCATAATCGTGCCGCTCTTTTTGAACCACACTACAAAATTACTCTAAAAAAACCAACGCCACCATACCTAAAAGTAGGATATTTGCCAACGGGGACATTCTGTATCCTGTGATAATCAGTTGATTTGTACAAATAAGAAATATTTGCTAAATTTGCGCGTTTTACGGCCTGACGTGGCCGTATGGACTCTTAATGACCTCAATGCTACCTACAAATGGCCGAAATAAAGATAGCCGCAGTACTGCGGGCGGGCATATATTCGCCAAACCATATAGGCAATGATGCCGCCATACTCAACCTGGTGGCCGACCAGCTGCGCAAGCGCGGCTGTGAGGTCAACATGTATTCCGAGGAGCAGCTTGCGGCAGGCGCGGTAGGCGAGGACACGATAATAAACATGTGCCGGGAGCCGCGGTCAATCGAATGGCTACAGCGCGCGGAAGATTCCGGCCGCCTTGTCATAAACTCAGGATACGGGATAGAGAACTGCATCAGGGAACGGCTAACCAGGATATTGGTTGGCAGCAACATACCATACCCCGACTCGATGGTGGTGGACACGGACACTGCTGTACGTGAAAAGCTGGCCAAAGCCGGCATATCGCAATGCTGGATAAAGCGCGGCGACAAGCACACACAGCACAAGGAGGACGTGAGCTATGTAAGGCGTGCCGAGGAGGCCCAGGAACTGGTTCAGGAATATTTCCTGCGCGGCATACCGCGGGCGGTGATACAGCGCCACCTCGAAGGCGAGCTTGTACAGTTCTATGGGGTGTGCGGCATCCCTTTCTTCTTCTGGTTTTTCCCCATGCATCCGGCCACTACCCATCCGGCCACGGAGACACGGCTGTCGATAGAGCCCCGGCTGAAGGAAATGGCCCAGCATGCGGCATCGGAACTGAACATACAGGTGTACGGCGGGGAATGCATACTGTCCCCGGACGGAGACCTGCGCATAATAGACTTCAACGATTGGCCATCGTTCGCCCCTTGCCGCGTGCAGGCATCCACCGCCATAGCCAAGTCTGTAATAGGTGAAATAAAGAACCGGAAATGAAAACACTGAACAAAGCAAAGGACAAACTCATAAACGGAGGCGGACTTTTCATGTTCCTGAGGTCTTCCGTCGCCGCCCAGGCTGCATCGTGGGTGGACCTTGGCCTAGGGTTCGTGCTGTTCTCATGGGTCGGACTGTCCACCGGACTGTCCACCGGCATAGGCGCTGTGGCCGGCGGTATAATCAACTGCATAATCAACTACCGGTTCACGTTCCACGCCAAGGGGGTGAGCAAGCGTGCGGTGGCCGTAAAATATATCCTCATATGGACAGGCAGCCTGCTGCTTAACACTTACGGCACATCGATGCTCTACAACCTGATGTCTGGGTCGGAGTTCTTCGCGCATATGGGATTCTCGGACGACGGCTGCTATGCCGCCTCACGAATCTTTACATCGTTGGTGGTGTCGCTGGCATGGAATTTCCTTATGCAGAAATATTTTGTGTACCGCTCCGTAGCTTTCGACGTATATGTCGAACGTCTGTTCGGGCGCAAGGATTGATACTAATAGAGACGATATAACAATATTACAGCAGAAGTGGAAGATAATAAAGAAACCAAGGGCAGCCTGTCCGGAACCAAATCGGCGGTAAAGGCGAAACGCGACGGGCTACAGCAACTCATCTATGCGATAATCAACCCGGCAGTACGGGCCATGATAAAAATGGGGGTCACACCTAACATAGTGACCACCATCGGGTTCATTGGCAACCTTGCGGCGGCGGCAGTGCTTTGCTGCGCCGGATATATGGCCACCCCTCTGGACTACCAATACGGGATGGTCACACTGTCAGGGATATTGATCATCGTCTTCTCCCTGTTTGACATGCTTGACGGACAGGTGGCGCGCCTGGGCAATATGGCATCGACATACGGGGCCATGTATGATTCGGTGCTGGACCGTTACTGCGAGATGTTCACCCTGGGTGGCATAAGCTACTATATGATCATGACCGGGCATCCCACCGGCGCTCTCATAACGTTCATAGCCCTGGTAGGGTCACTTATGGTAAGCTATGTGCGGGCACGTGCCGAGGGCCTTGGCATCGAGTGCAAGATCGGGTTCATGCAACGTCCCGAACGCGTGGTTGTCACTGCTGTGGCCGCAATGTCGTGCGGGATCACAGGCCAATGCATGGGTGGCGGCTTCGACGCGACTGTGATACTGTCCGTTGCAATGGGCATCATCGCTGTCTTCGCCAACCTTACGGCCATAGCTCGCCTGAACCATTGCCGCCGCAAAATGACAAGACAGTAATATGCCTCCGGTAAGACATAAATCAAGGCTTTCCAAAAAGGAGGCCTGCGCCCTTGTGGCATCTATAATACTGTGGCTCGCCGTCACAGCTTTATTTGTGGGGATGCGCCCCGAGCATTTCATCCTGGCAGGGTGCATAGCGGCCCTATTCCTAGCCGGTGGAAGCGCAAAGAGGCTTGTGGTGGCGCTGCTGCCGTTTGCCGTGTTCGGCATATCCTACGACTGGATGAACATAGTGCCCAACTATGAGGTAAACCCCATTGACATAGAGGGCATATACAATGCCGAGAAGTCGCTCTTCGGCATTGCCGGCGCATCGGGCGGAATAATGACGCCCAACGAGTACCTGGGAGCGCACACCACCAGGTGGATGGACTTCCTTGGAGGTGTGTTCTACCTCTGCTGGGTGCCTGTGCCCATAGCATTCGGGCTGTGGCTGTATGCCGTAGGCCAGCGCCGCGAATACCTCCATTTCGCCATTGTGTTCCTGCTTGTAAACCTGCTTGGGTTTGCCGGATACTATATCCATCCTGCCGCGCCGCCATGGTATGTGGCCCAATATGGGTTCGAGCCTATAATGGATACCGGAGGCAACGTGGCCGGGCTTGCCGGATTCGGTGAAATCACAGGATGGAAAGTGTTTGAGGGCCTGTATTCCCGCAATGCAAATGTATTCGCTGCCGTGCCTTCGCTGCATTCGGCATATGTGCTGATAGCGTTCATATACTCCCTGCGCGCAAAATGCCCGGCATGGATGAGGGCGGCGCTAGCCTTGATAAGTGCTGGCATATGGTTCACAGCCGTTTACACATCACACCACTACGTCATAGATGTGCTTCTAGGTATAGGGGTATCTTTCCTTGGCTACGTGATATTTGAATACGGGCTAATGAGGCTGAAACCGTTCGCCAGCTTCATGTCGAAATACGCTTCATATATAAGCCCAGCACCCCACTACACAAAAATTAACAAACAACACACATAATCCACCGATAATTAGTCATAATTCACATATTTGTCGCATTTTTAGGTAAATATTACATATTTTTGCTAAGATTATTATAGGAATAATTTCACAATCAAAAAAGTATATGTACTTTTACCGCACAAATTTCCAGCCATCATATTACTGGCAAAAGAAAAAAAGGACAATTAACCCATATTTATCAATAACATGACTAAAACCAACGTTAAGCCCGCTGAGGGCAAACTCGGTGTGATGGTAGTGGGCCTAGGCGCAGTTACCTCCACATTCATGACAGGCGTGCTCATGGCCCGCAAGGGCCTGGCCAAACCGGTAGGTTCAATGACACAGTACGACAAAATACGTGTCGGCCGCGGCGCTGAAAAGAAATACCTGAAATACAATGAGATCGTGCCCATGGCCAAGCTTGACGACATCGTTTTCGGCGCATGGGACGTATATCCTGCCAATGCATACGAGAGCGCCATCAACTGCGAGGTGCTCAAGGAAAAAGACATAAACCCTGTAAGGGACGAGCTTGAAGCCATCAAGCCCCTCAAGGCCGCATTCGACCACAATTATGCAAAGCGCCTTGACGGCAACAACGTGAAGACTGTGAAGGACCGCTGGGACATGACCGAACAGCTCCGTGCCGACATCCGCAACTTCAAGGCAGAAAACGGCCTTGACCGCGTGGTGGTGCTATGGGCCGCCTCTACCGAGGTATACGTGCCTGTAGACAATGAGGTACACGGCACACTGGAGGCGCTTGAGGCAGCCATGAAGGCTGACGACAAGGAGCACATCGCCCCATCAATGTGCTATGCATATGCCGCCCTCAGCGAAGGATGCCCCTTCATCATGGGTGCACCCAACACAACTGTGGATATCCCTGCAATGTGGGAACTTAGCGCCAAGACCGGCATGCCTATCGCCGGCAAGGACTTCAAGACCGGCCAGACACTGGTGAAATCCGGCTTCGCCCCCATCATCGGCACACGTTGCCTCGGCCTGAGCGGATGGTTCTCTACAAACATCCTGGGCAACCGTGACGGCCTTGTGCTTGACGAGCCCGCCAACTTCCGCACCAAGGAAGTGTCAAAGCTCTCGACACTGGAGTCAATCCTTGTACCCGAAGACCAGCCTGACCTGTACACCGACTACTACCACAAGGTACGCATCAACTACTATCCCCCGCGCAACGACAACAAGGAGGGATGGGACAATATCGACATCTTCGGCTGGATGGGCTACCCGATGCAGATAAAGATCAACTTCCTCTGCCGCGACTCTATCCTTGCCGCGCCCCTCTGCCTTGACCTGGTACTGCTCAGCGACGTTGCAGCACGCGCAGGCCGCAGCGGCATCCAGCGCTTCCTGAGCTTCTTCCTGAAGAGCCCGATGCATGACTATACCGAGGGTGAAGTGCCCATCAACCACCTGTTCCAGCAGTATGTGATGCTGAAGAACGCCATCCGCGAGATGGGCGGCTACGAGGCTGACGAGGAAATCGACTAAACTCCATATTTAACATTTGCATATCTTTCCATCAAGCCCGCGCGTGAGCACGGGCTTGATTTTTTTTGCCGTTGCGCTTGCGGATATGACTGGTGTTGGGTATATTTGCATGCATGTACAGAATGGTGTCCATAGCAATGGCATTGACGGCATGCCTTGATGCGGCAAGCGCCCAGCCTCCGATACAGGGGCATGCACTGGAGATAGCCCAGGGCATGGAAGGGCGTGTGCCAGATCCTATAGAGGGCCTGTGGCAACTTTCATCGGAGGAATCAGTACTGGGCATACGGGCCACTTCCCGCGGCAACTATGAGATAGTGGCCATCGACAGCCCTTCGCCCGGCCTGCTGCCAGGAACGGTGATAGGGACAGCCCGTGCCTCGGCCAAGTACGGCGTATACGATGCGTCCATTTATACAGAACTTGGCGCTGACGGCGGCCTTTCAAAGGGCAAGGACTTCATAGTGGAGCTTACGGACGGTGGG
>VSPW01000048.1 GCA_009775535.1 Muribaculaceae bacterium | reverse complement strand
GATATATTGCTTATAGGCGCATTGTTTATGGCCGTTGCAGCATATTCCCGTATGCGCAAGGACAAGAGGACATTGAGCAGTTACGACCGTATCCGCTAATGGTTCAGCGGGTAAGGATTGCTAAAAATTTTACAGTTTTTCTTTTATGAAGTGCCCTGTGTGACTCGCGGGGCACTTCGCTATTTCTTCCGGAGTTCCTTCTGCCACTATTTTTCCGCCAGCATCGCCCCCCTCTGGGCCTATGTCTATCACATGGTCAGCCGATTTTATAACATCCATATTGTGCTCTATGACAAGGACTGTGTGCCCTTGGGCTATAAGCCTGTCGAAAGCCTTCATTAAGGTATTGATGTCGTGGAAATGCAGTCCGGTTGTAGGCTCATCGAAAATGAACATTGTTGGCTGTTGCTTTTCTTGCGACAGGTAATACGCCAGCTTGACGCGCTGGTTTTCTCCTCCGGAAAGGGTTGATGACGATTGCCCAAGTTTTATATAGCCAAGGCCCACTTCCTGCAGAGGGCGTAGGCGCTTCACTATACGTTGTTCAACCGTACCTGACACTTCTGAAAAGAATCCGATTGCCTCATTGACTGTCATTTCCAGTATGTCATAGATATTCTTTTCGCGGTATCGGATATCGAGTATATCCCGTTTGAATCTTTTCCCGTGGCAGGCTTCGCATGGGATTGTTATGTCTGCCATGAACTGCATCTCTATGTTGATTACTCCTTCCCCTTTACATTCCTCACATCTGCCTCCCTCGGCATTGAATGAAAAGAAGGCTGGGGTGAACCCCATCTGTATGGCCCCTTGTTGGTCGGCGTACAGGCGTCTTATTTCATCATATGCCTTAAGGTATGTCGCAGCATTGGAGCGCGATGACTTTCCTATAGGGTTCTGGTCTACGAATTCCACTCCTTGTATCCGGTTTACATCTCCGTGAAGGCCTTCAAACGAGCCTGGCGCGTCACCCGCCATTTCAAAGTGGCGGAGTAATGCCCGGTAAAGGATGTCCCTAACTAGAGTAGATTTTCCAGAGCCGCTTACCCCGGTTACCACCGTCATGATTCCCAATGGGAATTTAACGTCTATGTTCTTCAGGTTATGCTCACGCGCACCCCTTACTTCAATACAGCTGTTCCATTTGCGACGTTTATTGGGCACAGGTATTGATAGCGATCCTGTCAGATATCCTAATGTATAGCTTCCTGATGCATTATGTAGGTTGGATATTTCACCTTGATATATTATATTTCCACCTAGACGGCCTGCGTCCGGACCGACATCTACGATATAGTCTGCGGCACGGATTATCTCCTCGTCATGTTCCACTACTACAACCGTATTCCCTAGTTCCTGAAGGCGGCGCAATACTGCAATCAGCCTGTCTGTATCACGTGAATGCAGCCCTATGCTAGGTTCGTCAAGAATATACAGCGAACCGACAAGCGCGCTTCCAAGAGATGTCGCCAGATTTATACGTTGGCTTTCCCCTCCCGACAGCGTGTTCGACAGACGGTCTAGCGTCAGATATCCCAGTCCCACGTCATTGAGGAAACTTAGACGGTTGCTTATTTCAGTCAGCAGCCTTGCCGCAATCCTGTTGTCAATCTCATTTAGGTTTTGGGGTAGGGCATTTATCCAATCGTAGAGCTTGCTTACGGGCAATGACACCAGGTCAGATATGGTCATGCCATCGATTTTCACATACATCGCTTCTTTGCGCAACCTTGCCCCATGGCATTCCGGACAAGTCGTCTTGCCTCTGTAGCGTGCAAGCATCACCCTGTATTGTATCTTGTATTGATTTTCTTCGATCATACGGAAAAAACCGTCTATACCTCCCCATGAACTGTTGCCATGCCACAGGAAGTCCTTCTGAGCTTCGGTAAGTTCGCAATATGGGCGGTGGATAGGGAATCCAACATGTGGGGCAAGGTGCATCAGTTCTCGTTTCCATTGGCTCATTTTTTCACCGCGCCAGCACACCACGGCATCATCATACACGGAAAGGGCCTGGTTCGGCACAACCAGACGCTCATCTATGCCTATTGTTCGTCCGAAACCTTCACACCTTGGGCATGCGCCGTAGGGGTTATTGAAATTGAACATTTGTTCATTGACCTCCATAAATGAAATGCCGTCGGCCTCAAACCGCTTGGAGAAGTCATGCCTGTGCACGTTTCCGTCACCGTCCCATACCAGTAACGCCATAGAGTCATGGCCCTCAAAAAATGCCGTTTCCGATGAGTCCGCAAGCCGGTTGAGTTCATCTCCGCTGTGCCTTATGGCCAGGCGGTCTATTAGAAGATCTATGCCGTAAGCCGATGCGGGGATATCTCCGTCTTCTAGCATTTCAGCTATTTCTATAAACTGATTGCCTTTTACTATACGTGTATATCCCTCTTTTTGATATATATCTAGTTGCACATCCAGGCCTCGGCCTTCGGGTATGGATATTGGGGACACAATAGCCGCACGCGAACCCTCGGGATATGATTTTGCCGTCTCAATGATATCCTCGACAGTATGCCGTTTCACTGGCATGCCGCTTACTGGTGAATATGTTTTGCCAATGCGGCCGTAAAGGAGTCTTAAATAATCGTATATTTCAGTAGATGTCCCTACTGTACTGCGCGGATTGCGTGTATTGACCTTCTGTTCTATGGCGATGGCTGGCGGCAGTCCTTTTATGTAGTCACATTCCGGCTTTGCCATCTTGCCAAGGAACTGGCGTGCATACGTCGACAGGCTTTCCACATACCTCCGTTGGCCTTCTGCGTATAGTGTGTCAAATGCCAGGGATGATTTGCCTGATCCTGAAAGTCCGGTTATTACAATGAACTTGCCACGTGGCAATTCAAGGTCTACATTTTTTAGGTTGTTTACCCTTGCCCCCTTTATGGATATATTGTTGCTTGTTTTGTCTGTCATCTTGTTAAGTTTGTTTATTCACGTGCGAGTATTAGTGCGGATATCCGGGCGGCAGTCATTTTCCCGCCATTGGACAGGCCAAGACCTGTGGCCCGTATTTTCCCGTCGCAGGCAATGACGGTCCATTTATATTCCTGGATGTCTATGCTGACGTCTTCACTGTTTCCGTTGAACACCACCTTGATTTCTTTCCAGTCATCATCGTTTGCGTTATTCAATATTGAGTATGAGATCAGGTTGGGTATCCCTGTATTGTCAAATACAATGTTGCGGGCAATTTCTCCGGCGCTTCTCATTCTGAATGCCGGATGGGCCTTGCGTAGGGCTATAAGTTCCCTGTAGTATTCAAATTGTCCGTTATTTATGGTTTTAAGATCCCAGTCTATGGCATTTATCGAGTCCGGTGAACAGTAAGAGTTGCCCACACCTTTCTTGTCTCGGAACACCTCCTCACCAGCGGAAATTAGCGGGACTCCTTGCGATGTAAGCACTATCGTCTGCGCAAGTCTGGCTGCGCGTTTTCTCTCGCTGACTGTGGCATCTTTCATGGAAAATGCAAGTTTGTCGCTCAAAGTATAGTCATCATGACAAGATACGTAGTTTATCACTTCCTGCGGTGATTTGGCATAAGGAAACTTTGAATTGTTGCCCTTTCTGTAGTCCACCTGAGGATGTGCCGTCGCTGCCACTATACCTATTTTTATGGTCTCTTCACATCCACGTTTTCCTGTAACGAACCCACGGTCGGAAATATCACAGTAATGGCCTTTTATGGAATCACGGATATCATCGCTGAATACAGCAATCCTGTCCATACTTGCCACATTTTCCTTTAATGCCCTATTGACGGACGGTAGGGGTGACTCCCCGCAGGTCCAGCCCTCACCATATAGCAATATTCCGGGATTTATCTTGCGTAGTTCGGATGCGACATTATTCATTGTCTCGATGTCATGTATGGCCATAAGGTCGAAACGGAATCCGTCGATATGATATTCCGTAGCCCAGAATTTAACGGAATTAATGATGAGGTTGCGCATCTGCCTGCGCTCGGAAGCCGTCTCGTTTCCACATCCGGATGCATTGCTGTATGTGCCATCTGCATGGTGGCGGTAATAATATCCGGGGGCTGTCAGATACAGGTTGGAATCATCGCTTTTCGATGTATGGCTATAGGCCACGTCCATTATCACCCCGATGCCTGCATTGTGCAGCGACTTTACCATCTCTTTCATTTCCAGGATACGGGTGGCCGGGTTTGACGCATCGGTAGAGTATGAGCCTTCGGGTACATTGAAGTTGGAAGGGTCATATCCCCAATTGTATTGGCTGGACTCTGTATCGGTCTCATCGATACTGTCAAAATCATAGGAAGGTAGGATATGTACGTGGGTTATGCCTAGTTCCAAAAGATGGTCAATGCCTGTCAGTGCGCCATGGTTGTTAAGGGTGCCGTGTTCTGTCAGGGCCAGGAATTTACCTTTATGGACTATTCCGCTGGAGGCGTGAATTGAAAAATCACGGTGATGCATTTCATAGATTATGGCATCTGTTATTGATTCCATAATTGGCCCGTGGTCATCCTCCCCTCCTTCAGGGTCTGTTGACTCCATGTCTATTATAGCCGCACGGATTCCGTTGACGCCTGTAGCCTTTGCAAATGAGCCGGGAGTCTCTTCAAGCCAGTTGTCATGATATTTTATCTGGAACGTATAGAACATCCCGCATAGCCTTTCCGGGAGTGAGGCACGCCACACACCATTCGATGATTTTGCAAGGGATACTATCTCTTTTGCCTTGGAATCATGTCCGCTTGGATACAGCACAACCTTTGCTGACTGCGCTTCTGGCGACCACAATGCAAAATGTGTCCCATTGCTGTCTATGCATAGTTCCAGGTCATTTCCATCGTATGTAGGCCAGGAGTCATAGATTTTATTCATTATTTTGAAACAATGGTCAGCAATCGGCACTTCTATAACATCATCTGTTGCTGTGGCAGGTTGATGCCAATGTTTTGTCGCTATCTTATGGCTACCCGTGTTGCGGTATTCCCACATTTCACTATATAATACCCTGCAGTAAGGTCTATTGTCGTAATCCCTGACGGGATGTCAATCTGTTTGACCAATTGTCCTGTTATGGCATATATTGCCACGTGGCATCCGCTTTCTTCCTGGACGGCTATCTCTATGCCGCCGGCTACCACTTTTACCGTAGGCTGTATAGTGGCTGGAGAAAATATAGGCTCATTAGCGAAAGTAGTCGGCATTGATATGGCGCTGGCCGTAAATGCAATGCAGACCGCTATGGCGATTTTGCGCGCCATAACCGAAATACACCTTATATATTTGGCCATTGTCATATGCTTCGTATCTTAAAAATGTATGCTTGTTAGCAATACAAAATTACAAAAAATATTGAATATGTGCAACAGCCTTGTTGTCACTTATATCTTAAACAAGATTAAAATAAAGATTGCCCGTTCTGGATTTTTTTGAACATTTCAGGCGAGACTGATACAGAGCAGTTCCCTGACTCAATTGCCATATTGACCATAGGAGCATTTGTAATCTTGCCGTTCACGGCAATAGCCAGTTGGCGTCCGGTGTTTTCACGTGTTATTGAGGCCCATTTGTCGGCATCAGAGAATTTGAAGGATATCTGAGTGATGCTGTCCCCATAATTCTCTATAAGATTTGCGGTTACGCGTTCAGAGATTACAGGCATACTGTCTGTGGGTATGTTTTGGATATCAGGGCAGAACGATGCACAGTTTACAGTATACACATCAACATCTATTTCAACCTGTACAGTTGTATCGGATCTGTTACCGTTATTCGAGGAGCATCCGTGTAGGATTGCCATGGTCATAATGGCGGCAATTGCAATCTTTTTCATATCATTATATCATTTGGATTTTACAAAGTTAGTATAGGCGTAGGCCTAAAAAGTTCCATTGGCAAAATTTATTTTGCAAAATGTATTTTTGATGGAGATGTAATATTCAGATTCTCAGCCAAATGATAAAAATGTGAATGTTAAAATCCATAAATGGGTAATTAACAGGTTGGTGCGTGTTTTCAGACTGTAACTTTGCAGTGTAAAATAATTTGTCAAACTTAAATTTCACACGTCATGAAAACATTCAATCCAATTTATCATTATGATTACATTAAAGATGGTTCATTAACATCGTATATTGTCAGGATTTGGAAGAAACGGCGGCCAACAAGAGATAAAGGTCTATATGGATTTATTCCCCGGTCAGTCCGTTCCGGATTTTGTGTGGCAGCTTGGCGTATACCAGTTCGTAGCTATGGTCAATCAAGGATCGTACTGTCTGGTCTGACAGGAAACCGTATATGTCAATCTGGTTCCAGTGGCGTTTATTCATATGCCACGCCGGTTTTATCTCTTTATGGCGTTCCCTCAGTTCGGTCGCATATTCAGGATTACATTTTAGCACGAACCAGTCAGTGCGTTCCAGGCCGAGCATGGCGAAGATTTTGCCTCCGACCCTGAATGCGACCGTTGATTCATCAAACGGCATGTCCTCTGTCGCATGTGCCAATGACAGGCAGTATTCCCTTACGTCTTCAATGTTCATTGGTTCGCTTAAAATGATTACAAATCGTTACTTTGGTTGATTGTAGCCGTAAAGTTATAGATAAAATTCTATTTATGTATAATAAATGTCTTTATAATGCACTACCGGCAACCATCTCTGGACGGCTGCCGATAGATAAACGGGATGTCAAATTATTTAGTATGGATCATTTTATTTTGAGTTTGCCGCCCGATGATGTACGTCCCTCATGCTTTCCGCCTAGGGCTGCGCTTATAGAGATTTCAGCATGTGAGCTTGCAATGAAATTAAGGAAATCAAATTTCAATTTTTTAAGGTCAATATCAGATGTTGACGATGAATTGGCGGTTATATTTGTGCTTCGGCCGGATATTTTCACATCAGAAGACGAAGATGCGTTTACAAATGTGGTCACTGCGGTGACGCCTGTGGCTGATATGCTTGCGCCGGATGAAGTGTTTATGTTTATATCGGAGCCATTGAACCCGTCAACATCTATTTCAGAGCCAGACGATGCTGACAGATGCATACGTTTTGCAATGATATTGCTAATTGAAGCTTCTGAGCCGGACGATGTCTGGATAGTGGTCTGGTCTGCATTGATTTTTTTCATTTCCAATTCCGCACCTGAGCTGAATTGGCTGTTGAAAGTGGTGCATATGATATTGCGCGTTTCCACATCACTGCCGGACGAACCAGATATTTCCACAACATTTGCATCGATGTCCAAAGTCTTTATTTCACCTCCGGAGGATGCTGATAGTGATAGGTCTTTGCTTTTGTGTTTCCCGACAATTTTTACTTCTGCTCCTGAGCTTGCAGAGATGCTTTCTACACAAGGAGCGGTTAGCTCTACCGTCACATCTGCGTTGGATATATTTTTAATTGCTGGGGATATTGTGACATATAGGCCTTTCCCTCGGTTCTCTACAACTACATAAGGCATTATGTTGGCGTCTGCGGTAATGGTGGCTTTAGGGGTAGAACCGTTTTGGGGCGTGAATATCACTTCAACTGCACGCGATGCATCCAGTTCAGAAAACTTGTTTAGTTTTACGGTCTTTGTCTGTAGTTTCCCGGCAGCAGTGACAGATGTTGAACAGGATGACTGGACAAGTAGCAAACATGCGGACAGTAATGATAGCAGGGTAGGGATTAATCGTTTCATATTATAAGTATTTTTGTTTGTCGTTTATCAGGTAGACGCGTAATTTCAATTTTTGTGACACTAAAACACAAAAAAAATTACAATTAAAAAATATACTTATAATTGGTCTTCCTTTTTCGTATTACGGCTCACGTAATTTGTAAGGTAGACGGTGAAAAGGGGAAATATTATCATCCCCGATACAGGCAGGACTACCGCCACAATCTTTCCGGCCATCGTCATTGGGTTAATATAGCAGCCTACAGTCGACATGTTCATAGCGGCCCACCATAAGGCATCCCAATAAGTCCCTACTTGCGGGTTTACAGGATGCTCCCTTTGAAAGAATATCAGGCTGCAGAAATATACAACAAGAAGCATTATGGCAAGATATGACATAAAAAGACTTGTCACTGCATTCGATGACACATACCCAATCACTACCCATATGGCAAGCGCGCCGCGTGCAAGTGGTATGAACCTGACGAAGTACAGGGCATCGGCCGACAAGGTGATGTCGCAAGAGGTAATTATATTAAGATACGGGATGGACAGTAGCAGGAATATAAACCTGTGCCATATAAAATGCCATTTCCTTTTTGCAAATATCAGCTCTACGAAAAAGTCTAATATGAAGAATACACATACCCATAACTGGAATGTCATATAGGCATGATTGTCCAGGAAATTCACATTTTCAAACGTGTCTACAGATATGAAAACAATAAGTAGTACAGAAAGTACCAGAACAGTCAGGCGCATTGTCGCCAGCAATAATTTCTTGGCCTCACTCCGGCCATCGGCCTTATTTTGTAATGTTGGTTCGGCAGCATTCATAATGTAAGGTGTTTAATAATAATTGTTAAACAAACGTATGGTCTACATTGTTAGCTCCAATATAAATTCAGACAATATCAATATGGCAATAATACAGATAAAACGTGCATATGATCCGGCTTCCGCTACGGATGGATACCGGGTATACATTGACAGGCTATGGCCACGTGGGCTTTCACACGATACATTTTATTATGATCTTTGGGACAAGGACATTGCACCATCCACATCATTGCGTGAATGGTTTCATGCCGACCGTGATAGCCGATGGGACGAGTTCAAGCGGCGCTATACTGAAGAGCTTTCGGAAAATCCGGCCTTCAATCATCTGGAGTCAATAATAGAAGGTAAGACTATGGTTACACTACTTTATTCCTCACACGATAAAGAGCACAATAATGCAGTTGTGGTTGAAGCGTTGTTGCCCTCAAAAGGGCAGTCATTTCAATGCATATGACAACGCTCCAATTACATATATTAGTCCTGGCAACAAAATGTTAACAGAACAAAAACTTTCCATAATTATTCTATTATAACCATAAAACATTGTTACAAATGGACATGCATGCATTGAACATTTTTTGATGTGTCAATTATTTATCGTAACTTTGATGCGTGATATTATGTTTCGATGATATGACTAATGTTTCGCAAATCATACCAGTGCCTGAACAATTCAGTGACATTGCCCCATATAGCGATCTGGAATTCAACCAGAAACTTTCGCATCTAGTAAAAGAACCGGGATTTGAGCATGCTGTAAAGTATGCCATGCCTTCCGGAATGGATTATCCTGCATATGCGGCCCAATTACTTCAGGTTCATTCGCAGAATGAGTTCCAACAGAAAATCATGTGGCCTTTTCTGGAGATGCTTGCAAAGCGTACCACAATGGGGATTACAATCGGAGGATTAGACAATATCAGGACGGACTGTAACTATACCTTCCTTACAAACCACCGTGACATTGTATTGGACGCATCATTCCTAAATCTGAACTTCCTTCGTAATGGGCTTCAGACAACAGAAATCGCTATTGGCAACAATCTTCTTATATATGATTGGATTACCGATCTTGTAAAGTTGAACAAGAGCTTTATTGTTAAGCGCGATGTAAGGATGATAGAGGCGCTTAAGGCGGCGAAACAGCTTTCAGGATACATCCATTTCGCGGTTACCCAAAAAAAACAGTCTATATGGGTGGCGCAGCGTGAGGGTAGGGCCAAAGACTCCAATGATCTGACACAGGAAAGCCTTGTAAAGATGCTTGCACTTGGTGGCAACGGATCTGTACGTGAGAATTTGCAGGAGATAAATATCACTCCTGTATCAATATCATATGAGCTAGACCCGAACGACTATCTGAAGGCAAGGGAGTTTCTCATGCGTCGCCGTAATCCGGAATTCCGCAAGTCGCAAAGGGATGACCTGTTCGCAATGGAGACTGGGTTGATGCAACAGAAAGGACGAGTCCATTTTGAGGTGTCAACGCCAATTTCAGGGAAACTGGCTGAATTTGGTTCTGAAGACAAGTCAGAAGTCGTTAAATATACATGTGGATTGATCGATACTGCCATCCATTCTGGATACCATATATTCCCATCCAATTATATTTCATATGACGAGGTGAACAATTGCAGTCGCTTCAAGGAAATGTATTCGGAAAAAGACATGTCGGACTTTGATGCATATATAAACGGCCAATTGGATAAAGTTGATGCCGAAATTGCCGATATTACGGCGGAAGAGCGTACATTCATGCGGGTTAAAATGCTGGAAATGTATGCAAACCCTTTGAAAAACAAACTGGTGGCAACACGCAGGCGTTGATATAACAAAATATAATAATGCGCTTTTTTATAGTCCCGGCGCTTATCCTGATATTGGTAGGCGTTGGTATTGATATATACATATATCGACGGCTGCCGCATAGGAGAGTGGACAGAAGAGTATATTCCGGTATATCCTTATTGGTAAATATTCTGGCGGTATTGACATTGTTTGTCCCGTTCAAGTCAATTTCCCCAGTCATTGGGAGGTGTATAATCTGGTTTTACTATGCTTTTATTTCATTATTGGCCTCCAAACTGGTATTCTCTATATTTGATCTTCTAGCGTCACTTCCGTTATTATTTCATAAGAAACGTGTTAGGCAGATATCTGTTTTAGGAGTCCTTGCCGCATTGTCAGTTTTTGTTACTATGTGGTGGGGTACATTCAACAGGTTCAACATTCAAGAAAAACATGTTGAAGTGAAGGTCGAAGGGTTGCCAGATACTTTTGACGGATATCGAATTGTGCAGATATCAGACATGCATGTCGGTTCATATGGGTCAGATACATCATTTATATCTCGGCTTGTTTCACATATTGATTCCATAAGACCTGATGTTGTGTTCTTTACTGGTGATATTGTGAATAACCGTACGATGGAACTCATACCGTTTGTCAATACCCTTTCTGGCCTTAATGCAAAAGATGGAGTCTATTCAATTCTTGGTAACCATGATTA
>VSPW01000047.1:941-11198 GCA_009775535.1 Muribaculaceae bacterium | reverse complement strand
CGTCACCCCAGCCCCGCCACCGCACGGGAATATTAGCATGTACAGGAAATCCTCCACCTCCGGATTGAGCGGTGCACCTCCCACTATCACCTGGCTGAACTCCCCGCCGAATGCTTCGACAAGCTTCCGGCGTATCTGCCCGTATATGGCCTTGTCAATCATCGGCACAGCCAGTGCCCAACTTAGAGGAGGCCTGCTTATCATCGGCACTATCTGCTTTCGGTATATCTTTTCAAGCACCAGCGGCACACACACCACCAGGTTGGGGCGCACATCGGCCATCGCCTTCATCAACAGGTGCGGTGAAGGTATCTTGTTGAACAAAGTCACATGCGCTCCGCATGCAAGCGGCACGAGCATATCAAACGCACAGCCGTATGCATGGCTCAAAGGCAGGAACGAAAGGCATCTGCTGCCAGGGCGGTACAGGTCGACAGAAATCCCGTACGACACATTGCCGGAAAGGTTGCCGAGCGACAGCATCACCCCCTTTGAAAAGCCGGTAGTCCCTGACGTATAGTTTATTACCGCCACCGTATCCGAAGGCTCTTTCTCATACACTATGTCCACCTGCGAAAAGCCTGCCGGATAACGGCGCTTCATGCTGCGCGGTATTCCGCGTATTATCTTGTTGAGGTCAACGCCATTGTCCAATTGCGACAACACTTCGCGCCTGTCCAGCGACATCACCCCTATAAGCATCGGCATACGGGCCACATCCATGGCCTCCCATATGTTCCTCTGCACAAACAGCAGCCTCGCATCGGAGTGGTTGACGATATGCTGTGCATCCTCAGGGGTAAAATCAGGCAATATGGGCACTATTACCGCCCCATACGTTATGGAAGCCATGAATATCGTGACCCACCGCGCCGAGTTTTTCCCTATGAGCGCCACCTTGTCGCCGGGTCGTATGCCTGCCTTCTCAAAAAATATATGGATCTGGGCAATACGTTCGGCCAATTGAAGGTAGCTCAACGTCCCGCTTTCCCCATAATCCGTCAATGCCGGAAGGTCATGGTTGTCACGGAACGACCGTGCATACACATCAAGGATATCCGTATCCATACCGTCAACCGCCGCAGAGGCTACACGAGTGTATCAACAGCCCTCTTTATGTCGCCAAAAATCTTTTCCACGTCGCCAGCGCCTTCTATCGGGCAATATTTGCCCTCCGATACATAATATTCGCGAAGCGGCGACGTCTGACGGTGATACACTTCCAGGCGCTTGCGTATAGTGTCGATATTGTCGTCACTGCGGCCGGATTCAAGGCCACGCTTCACCAGGCGGTCCACAAGCTCATCGTCAGCCACCTCCAGGCCCACTACCGCATGTATCCCACTGCCCCTGCGGGCCAAAAGGGCCTTCAGAGCGTCAGCCTGAGGTACAGTACGTGGAAATCCATCGAAAATTATACCCTTGGACGTCTTTTGCGAATTTGTATCTATTTCGTGTTCAAGCAGTTCAAGCATAAGCTCATCAGGGATCAGGTTGCCCTGCGATATATAAGAATCAGCAACTTTCCCAATTTCAGTCCCGCGGGCTATATGGTCGCGCAACAGCTCCCCCGTAGAGATATGGTGAAGTCCGTACTCCTTGATAAGCCTCTCACTCTGCGTGCCCTTTCCGCTGCCGGGCGCGCCAAAAATCACTATATTCATCTGATACAAATTTTACTTTTTTTGTGGATGGCAGTTACACGTTTTCAAGCTTTTCAGCCTGTCCTGCCAATACATAAATGTCGGGAAGGTTACGTGCCTGGCCGTCAAGGTCAAGACCGTACCCGATAATGAATTTAGATGGGATCTCGAATCCCACATAGTCCGGCGACACACCGTCCACCACCACCGACTCCGGTTTGAAAAGCAGCGTAGCCACTTTCACCTCGGCCGGATTCTTTGCCTTAAGGTCCTCGACAAGGCGTTTTATTGTCTTGCCCGTATCAACAATGTCCTCGACGACAATCACAGTCCTTCCAGCAATGTCCTCGCTAAGCCCGAGGACCTCCTTCACTACCCCGGTAGAGCCCATGCCCTCATAGCTTTTCAGGCGGATGAAGCTTATCTCCGCATTTGTATCAACTGCCCGGAACAGGTCGGAGGCAAAAGCGAATGCACCGTTGAGCACACACAGGAACAAAGGCATACGGCCCTCGCAGTCCTGTGTTATCTGCCGTGCAAGTTCCCCTACCCTGGATGCAATCATATCCCGGGTAATATACGGCTCAAATTCCAAGCCATTATAAGTGACTCTTTTCATTATTCAGAGTTATGTATGATTATACTTTTAGTTTGACTTTAAAATCAGAACGCAATGGCCACGCTCATAAACACAAACGTAACCGGCAGCACCAGCAACAGGGAGTCTATGCGGTCCAGTACGCCCCCGTGGCCGGGAAGCATGTTTCCGCTGTCCTTTACACCGGCGGCACGCTTAAGCATTGACTCAAACAGGTCGCCCCATGTAGACGCAATACTTACCAGCGCACCATATATCCCCATCTCCACAACGCTTACCGTTGCTGGCAAATGGGCATGTGCACAATAATAGTAGACCACTCCCCCTATCACTGCAAATACAAGGCCGCCGATAAATCCTTCCCACGATTTCTTAGGCGAAAGCCGCTCGAAGAGCTTCTTGCTGCCCATCATGGAGCCTATTACAAATGCGCCTGTATCATTCACCCATATGAGTATGAACATGCCCAAAAGTATCCAGCGGCCATGCCCGTTGCCCATAAGGCCAATCCAGCCCATCATTGCAAGCGGCAGGCCTATATACAGCAGCCCCAGCATAGCAAACGCAAGCCCCCTCAAGGAGACCTTCATGTCATGGACATAGAGCGATATTACCGGCCTCGACACAAGGTACAGCACAATAAAAAGCGCCATGGACGACAGCGCGGAAACCGATCCCGCCGCCGAAGGCAGCAAAGCGGCAATCAGCACACCCAATGTGTCATAAAACAATATCATCGGGTTTTCAGCAGCACCAAGCTTGGCGGCAAGGCGGTGGAACTCTGACGTAGCCCCCAGTGCCAACAGGAATATCATAATCCACATGGCTGGTGACTGTAACATCACGCCACATACGATAAATGCTATATATACCAGGCCCGTAGCCGTACGCAATAACCAGTTTTTCATCGCAAAATTGTTAATTATCCCACAAAAATACTAAAAAAACGACACACAACGCACCATTGCGGTGTATTTTAGCTTATTTTTTCACAATCATACCGGACAAAGGACAGTTTTTTCGTAAATTTGCATCTGACATAAACCATCATACAATAAACATTCATCCAAAATAAATGAAAGGACTACTAACCTTGCTGACGGCAGCAGCAGTCTCTGTCAACGCATATGCAGGCGACAAGGACACAGAACCGGCCGACTCCGTAAAAGGATTCACATTCACGGACGTAATCAACATCCCCACCACCTCTGTCAAAGACCAGAACAAATCAGGGACATGCTGGTGTTTCGCCAGCACATCCTTTTTTGAGGACGAAATCCTGCGCAAGACAGGCGACACCCTGGACATCAGCGAAATGTTCACGGTAAGGCAATGCTACCTGGACAAGGCCGAACGTTTCGTGCGCATGTACGGCGCCACCGGGTTCGGCGCGGGAGGCTCAGGGCTAGATGTGCCATACGTCTGGGAACGTTATGGCGCCATTCCCGAAGAGGTGTATTCCGGACTGGCTTACGGAGAGGACAAGCACGTGCACGGTGAACTCGACGCCGCTCTTGCCGGATATCTCAAAGCGATTGTCAGCAATCCCAACAAGCGCCTGTCCACTGCATGGAAAAAGGGCGTCGAAGGCATTCTTGATGCATACCTCGGCGAAGTCCCGGAATCATTTACATACAAAGGCAAGACATACACGCCCAAGTCGTACGCCGAATCCCTGCCTGTAAAAATTGACGACTATGTGGCGGTCACATCATTCTCCCACCATCCGTTCTACACCAGGTTTGCACTCGAAGTGCCCGACAACTGGCTTTGCGGACAGTTCTACAACGTCCCGATGGAAGAGATGAAAGCTATCGTCGACAATGCATTGGAAAAAGGCTACCCCGTGGTATGGGCTGCCGACGTGTCGGAAGGTGGCTTCAAATGGAAGGAAGGGTATGCCAACATGCCAAAAGGCAAGAACTCTACCGACATGGACGGAACGGAACTTTCACGTTGGGTCAAGCTCTCCGACAAGGAGCGTGAAGATGAAAAGTACAAGAACAACGGCCCTGTAGAGGAAATCGAAGTCACACAAGAGCTGCGCCAGGAAATGTTTGACCGCCAGGAGACCACTGACGACCACGGAATGGAAATCATAGGCACTGCAAAGGACCAGGAAGGCAACCGTTATTACAAGGTGAAGAACTCTTGGGACACCAACCAGATATACGACGGCTTCTTCTACGTATCAGAACCATATTTCCTCGCCAAGACAATGAATATATATGTCAACCGCGAAGCAATACCGGCAGCAACATCAAAAAAGATGGGCCTAAAGAAATAGCCCGCATACATATCCGCCTACCCACACAGGCGTCCGCACGTAAAATAAAGAAACGTTGCGGATGCCTGTTATAATATATATGGCGTACAGGAACAATCTATGGATGGCGCTTGTTTGTATATAAACAATTATTAACCCATTCAAAGACTTCTATGAAACGTCTGCTAAAAAAAGTGATGGCTCTCTGCCTGGCGGCATGCGCCATCACCCCGCTCTCGGCAAAAAGCCACACGGAGACACAACTCGACTCCCTCATCGCAAACCACAAACTGATATTCTTCGGCGACGGCGAAAACCCACATGCAGATTCTGTAAGATCGCTAATCACTAACTTCTACTACGACCAGTTCCGCCACTTCCAGGACCCTGCTGCCCCATACTTCCTATTCATGAGCAAAAATTCCGACCTGGCAATGGGTATCGGCGGAGTGGTCCGCATGCGCGGATGGTGCGACTGGGGCGGCTCTGTCAACTCATCGGCCTTCGCACCCTACCTCATCCCCATCCCATCCGACCCGACGCATGACAAGGACCTTGGCACAACGCCGGCAGGGACATCACTGTTCTTCCGCGTCCTGGGACGCAACAAGACCCTTGGCAACTACCAGCTGTTCATACAGGCCCAATTCAGCGGATACGACAACCGCGACTTCAAGCTCAAGAAAGCATATGCCATCATCAACGACTGGACAATAGGATACGCCACATCGACATTCTCCGATCCTGGTGCAGAGCCCCCTACCGTGGACGCCAACGGCTCAAACGTAAGCATGGACCAGACAGCCGTACTTGTAAGGTGGATGCGCGACTTCAAGTCGCATTGGCGTGTGGCCGCATCTGTGGAGACCCCTGCAATGTCACTCGACACCGACGGCACATCCACAGCCGCACGCAGCCAATACCTGCCCAACATTGCAGCCCTGATCCAATACAAATGGGGATTCCAGCAGCATGTGCAGCTTGCAGGCATCATGCGCTCCCTGCCTTACCGCGACCTTATAAACCAGAAAAACCACAACACTATCGGCTGGGGACTCCAGCTGTCCACAGTCCTGCACCCGTTGCCACAGCTCACCTTCTACGGCATAAGCTGCTACGGCAAGGGCTTTGCAAGCTATTCCGGCGACATGCTCATGGGCAAGTACGACATGGTGGGCGACCCTGAAAGGCCGGGACGCCTATACGCCCCCGCGGCATTCTCACTTATGGCAGGATTGCAATACAACTTTTCGCCGACTGTATTTGCCTCGGCCACTTTCGGACATAGCCGATACCTGCCTTCAAAGGCGGTAAGCCCTGACGATTATAAATACGGACAGTTCATGTGCGCAAACCTGTTCTGGAATCTTACCCCAAGGATACAGATAGGGGGCGAATTCGACCTCGGGCGACGTCAGAACTTCAACCACGAACACCGCTGGGCACGGCGGCTTAACGCCATGGTACAATTCTCATTCTAGCGTACCGCATACAATCAAAACGGCCAGCATAATCCTTGAGACATCGGATTACGCCGGCCGTAAACATATCATTACATTATTATAATGTGTTCAGCAGCCTCCCCAGCTTGGTGACGCATTCATCCGCTGACAATCCTGATTCATCCATCCCCTTTGGGGTGAAAAGCGACACGGCATCCTCAAGTTTTTTAAGCTTGGCCTCCGCGCCCTTCATTTCCAGCTCATTCCGCAACACACGTACCTTTTCACAATATTGCAGCCCTTCCATGAACCGCTCGAACCGTATACTGCTCCTCGGCCCTGGGTAGATGCTATATGTGTCACCTGCGGCAAAAAGGCGGAAACGCGAATCCCGCAACGGATCGGCTGTCCAGGAATTGACCGCCCAACGCAGATACCCGTCATACCCGGCTGCCAGGGCATGCATCGCAGTCCATGTAGCCTCTGAAGGGTCAGAAAAGGTAAAGATATTAGGGAAGCATTCCGTACAGCATGTATACACACAGCTTATCTGCCCATTGCTCCTGCGCCCGGCAATCACATCGTCAGGGAAAGTATGCCCGTAAGGTATGCTCAGGTAATACAGGTCGGAAACTATCTCCGGATGATAGTTGCCCGCCAACGAAATCTTGAACTCGGGGTCGGCCTTCCTAATTACATCGATAGCCCCACGCATGGCCTCCATCGGACGCTCATCCATGGCTATAAGCGTCTTTCCAAACCATCCCTTTTCACGCAGATGCCGCGAAAAGTCCTTAAGGAAAGCATGCCAGTATTCAGCATATGCCTCATCGCCAGGCTTCGCCATAACAAACTGCACACGGTTGGTCGCCTGGTCATAATAGTCGAAACGCAAGTCCCACGGGATCATGGTATAGCAATTGATCATTTCACCGATACCAACTTCGTCCATCATAAACTCCACCCATCTGTCAAAAACAGTGTAGTCATAGCTCCAAGTGCCGTCTATTTTCTTTATACGTGTGATCATGCTGTCATAATGGTCCTCAGTCTGTCCGTTCCAAGGCTTGTGTATGATGCTGGCTGTAATGGCACGCTGCCCGACATCGGCAAGCATCTTCATCACAGGAAGCATACGGTCAAAATGCTCCCTGCTCCACAACGGCACATGATAGTAACGGGCCACCGCATACGGGTTCTGCCACATGTCAAGGTGCAACGCCCATTCCCCGGGCGCAGGCAACACACGGTCAATGACATCAATCTCCACTTTAAGCGACATCGGGCTGAAGTTTTCACCTGAAACGGTCAGTTCCCCCTTATATTTACCTACTGGCATATCCTGAGGCACCCACACCTTAAGCCATATAGGCTGCACCGTACATGCCTTGACATTCCGCACATCGATTATATCCAGCACATCGGCCACCATCAGAGAATCCCATTCAGCCTTGTTTTCACGATGCCCGCATCCGCCGCTGCCGTCACGGTTCAGCTCATCGGTCATCACATAACGTACAAAATGGGTGCTTACGTCCGATGCCGGTATGGCATTCCTGCCATGCTTCAAGGCACTGACCGAAACATTAACGCCCTCAAGGTCGCGGTTTGTCCAAAGGACGGCCTGCGCATGCACACGCTCGCCTTTCCAGGCCGTCAGCCTAACCACACCACCAGGCCTCACATCAGGCACATCCTGCTTGGGGTATCTCACACCGACACTGCCCCACCCCAGTTTGGCCGGGGCGTCCATCCTGCCCCAAACATCCGGGCCGTCATGCGGCTTAGTATCCGTCAACTCTTCATAATCCTGCACTTGGCGCATATCCTTTTGTGCATAGGCGACAGCTGCGGAAACAAACAATAGTACAAGAATCAGGCTTTTTCTCATAAAAATATGGTATTATTTTCAATATGGAACTCCAATAAATCCGTAGGTTGCAATCAAAATGGCAAATTCAGGCATTCCCTTCGCAAAGATACTGCATTTTCATTTCATTAAAAATTGCGGTAAGGCAAAAAACATATAAATCCAAAAGTTTTACCGTCAGCCATCTCAAACTACAGGCAAAAAAAGCCCTGCATCGCCTGTGTATATGGCATGATGCAGGGCAATAGTTGCAGTTAGGCAATCCGGGATCAGTCTTCATCGAAATCAAAGTCAAAGTCCCAACCGTCATCATACATCTGTTCTGTAAAGCGGCTCAACTCACGCCCTTCGCGCTTTGTAGGCCTCCCCAGTCCTTTGCGGCGGTCGACAAACCCGGATATCTTGACAACCTCGAGCAAGTCAAGCTGCGACTGCGGGGTTATATTCTCCATGTATTCCGGTACAAGCTTTGCGCCCAGGCGGTTCTCCGTAAGCGCAAGAACCCTGAAAGTATACGTCACCGGCGGCTTGCGCACATTTATCTCATCCCCCACCTTGATCATCCTGGAAGGCTTGGCTATCACCCCGGCATCGCCCAGGGTCACGCGCCCCTTCTTGCATGCCTCCGTAGCGATAGTACGCGTCTTGAATATTCTCACCGCCCACAGCCATTTATCAATCCTGACTTCCGATTTTGCCATTGATGCCTTTATTTCTTATTGTAAGTATTCATTGCCATATTTATGCCGGCCAGACAGAATGTCTTTATCGCATCGACTGCAACACCAATCCGCTCCGGCATATCCTTCTCCTGCTCAGGCGTAAAACGCCCCAGCACATAGTCCACCTGGCATCCCCGGGGAAAATCATTGCCTATACCGAAACGCAGGCGGGGATAAGCTGCAGTGCCTAGCATCTGCGCTATATTCTTAAGACCGTTGTGGCCAGCGTCAGAACCGCCGGGACGCATCCTCACAGCCCCGAAAGGCAAGGCCAGGTCATCGACAACCACCAATATATGGCCGATATCGATGCCGTCATGCTCTTTCCAGTAGCGTACGGCATTGCCGCTCAGGTTCATGTATGTCGAAGGCTTAAGGAGCGTCAGCAATTTGTTCTTAAGGCGCATATGGGCCACATCACCGTAACGTTGGGTCGTAAATACAGTATTGGATGCCTCTGCAAAGGCATCCAATACTCTAAAACCTATGTTGTGGCGGGTGTCACGATATTCATCGCCTATATTCCCAAGCCCCACAATGAGGTACTTCATAATCTCAATTCAGGCTGGGATTAGGAATTTGCGGCAGCTGCCATGGCACCACGTGCGGCACGTGTGAGCTGTACGGCGCATACCACTGCATTCTTGGCATTGACAAGTTCAAGGCCTTCAAAGTGGAGCTCACCTACCTGCATTGTCTTGCCAAGGCCGAGGTGGTCAACATTGATAACAAGGCGTTCGGGTATCTCTGTATATACAGCCTTAACCTTAAGCTTCTTCATAGAAAGGCTGAGCTTACCGCCGGCCTTCACACCTTCGGCATGGCCTTCAAGCTTCACAGGCACTTCCATTACCACCGGCTTTTCGGGGAACACTTCCAGAAGGTCCATATGCAGGATATTATCCTTTACAGGGTGGAACTGGATGTCCTTCATTACGGCCATCCTCTTCTCGCCGTTGAGCTCAAGCTCGATAGCGAATATCTCAGGAGTATAGACAAGCTTGCGCACGCCTTCCTGGGTCAGGACGATGTCTGTTGTGATGATACCCTTGTTGTTGCCGATTTCCACCAGCTTCTCACCGGCAGCGAGTGTGCCGCTGAAAGGCAGGTCAACGATCTTGCCGCCGTTGAGGACTGCGGGAATCTTACCTTCGGCACGGAGTGCCTTTGTTGCCTTCTTGCCAAGGTCTGTACGGGGCTCGGCGTTCAGTTGAAATGTCTTCATTTCTTAAGTGATTGATTTGTGTTACTAAAAATTAAAGATTTTGCCCATTAATTTCCCATCACACGGGATGCTAAAAAGCGGTTGCAAAGTTACTCATTTTCCGCCACTCTACCAAATATTATATATAGCGTCCGTGCCTGAGGAAATTTTTTCGCTTCAAAACTAAAAATAATGATTTTTTATCCTGCGCACAAAATAGCCCGTATATATTTGTAATATAATACATTACATCTCGACATCACTATTATCGGGAAAACGTTAAATTCCCTTAAACGGGATTTAACAGGTTTAACCGGCATCCAGCCATATTACCTTTGCCACATCAAACCAACCAAACACACATTACAGCAATGAAAGCAATATCAATCGAAATCCCAAACGAAATACTGGCAGCACTTGCCGCCAATCCCAATGACCCTCAGCTGGCGTCAGAAGTGGTGTAGGAATATGGAGCGGGTGAAAAAATAATAATGAGAACAAACCAAACTCAA
>VSPW01000047.1:0-931 GCA_009775535.1 Muribaculaceae bacterium | reverse complement strand
GCGGAACATCGATAGAGCCGTCTTCCGCCAAAGGAAACGCTGCCGATGCCAAGGTGATCGTGGACCGTGCAAACAAGATACGCGAACGCCGCAAAGCCGCAGCCCTACGCCGCGCACAGCTACGCCAACAACGCGAACGCAACCTTACAAGGCTTCTCGCCTCTGGCATACACGACACCCGTCTGTCCGACCTCAAATCACTCGGCGTCCTGTCCACGGATGAGCTACGCATTATCGAAGCCATGCTGCGGCCTACAATACAACTCACAAACAAACTCACCGCAAAACAATTGGCGGCCATACTCTCTCCACGCCTGCACCGTCTGATAAGACGCACATACAAGCAGCCATCCCCGATACGCCCATTATCAGAATCACGCTGATTTTTATGACACTCATTGCCGTTTTACGAAAAAATCGTACCTTTGCAGCCGGAAAAAGCGGAGCAATCCGGAGTCCGTGGTACAGCTACAAGCCGTAACACTACACGCTTCATTGAATTAATTCACTCATTTATACCACATGATTAGAGATTTGTTCTTCCCCGGCAACGTGTCGATTGGAAGCACGCTTGTGCTTTATTCGTTCGTCATTGCCCTGGGCATTTATCTGGGAAAAATCAAGCTGTTCGGTGTGTCTTTGGGTGTCACCTTCGTTCTGTTTGTCGGAATCGTCATGGGGCACTTCGGTTACATCGTCGATGCCGAAATCCTGAAGTTCGTGCGTGAGTTCGGCTTGATTCTGTTTATTTTCTCCATTGGCCTTCAGGTAGGCCCCGGTTTCTTCTCATCATTCAAGAAAGGCGGCGTGACATTAAACGTGCTTGCAGTCGGGGCGATAGTCCTCAACGTAGCCATTGTGCTGTGCGTCTACTTTTTCGGCAATGTCAAGAACATCAGCGCACTTGTAGGCGTCATGTCCGGTGCAGTCA
>VSPW01000046.1 GCA_009775535.1 Muribaculaceae bacterium | reverse complement strand
CCTTCCTCGGACAGCCTTGCAGCCGCCTCGCAGCATAGCGACACCTCTGAGCCGTTGGCCACCAGGGTCACTGCCGGCTCTGCACAGTCGCAGATCACGTAGCCTCCGTGGCGTGCTCCCTGTGCCTCGTGTGCGCGGACGCCGGTCACTGACGGTATGTCGTTTACATCCTGGCGGGAGAGTATCAGGGCTGTGGGGGTCGAATCGTTTTCCATCGCCATCTGCCAGGCCACGATGGTCTCGGCGCTGTCGGCAGGACGGAGCACCAGCATCGACGGATGCCCGCTAAGGTTGTTCATCTGTTCAAGCAGGCGTATCTGGGCCTCCTGTTCCACCGGTTCGTGTGTCGGGCCGTCTTCGCCCACACGGAACGCGTCGTGGCTCCATACATATTTCACCGGCAGCTCCATCAGGGCAGCCATGCGGATTGCAGGTTTCATATAGTCGGAGAACACGAAGAATGTGCCGCATGCGGCCATTACGCCGCCATGGACGGCTATACCGTTCATTATCACCGCCATTGTAAGCTCGGCCACGCCTGCCTGCAGGAAAGCGCCGCTGAAATCGCCGCGGCGGATTTCTGTTGTATGTTTAAGGAATCCGTCGGTCTTGTCGGAGTTGCAAAGGTCGGCCGACGACACTATCATGTTGCCTATCTTTGACGACAGTTCGGCAAGCACAGCCGATGATGCGTTGCGGGTCGCGGAATTTGCCTTTACCGTGATACTGTCCCAGTCGATCTTCGGCAGGCGTCCGTTGATATAGTTGTCAAGCTGCTGTGCCGCATCCGGATTTTCCTTTGTCCATGCATCGTATACGGCCCGGCGTTCCTTTACCGTCATGCGCAGCTCTTCCTGCCTTTTGGCGTATAGTGCTGCCACTTCCGGCCATATCTGCCATGGGTCCTGCGGGTCTCCCCCGAGGTTCTCCACGGTCTTTGCATAGTCGGCGCCGCTTTTGCTCAATGGCTGTCCGTGTGTGGAGCATTTGCCCTCGAAGTTCTCGCCTGAGGCGGTGACAGCGCCCAGGCCCATGCGCGTATGCCCTATGATGAGCGTCGGGCGTCCGTTGCATTCATTTGCCTTGGTCAGGGCATCTGCGATGGCCAGAGGATCGTTGCCGTCTATTTCGATGACGTTCCACTGCCATGCGCGGTATTTTGCGGCCACGTCTTCCGTGTCAACAGCGTCCACCATGGTCGACAGTTGCACTTCGTTGGCGTCATAGAACATTATCAGGTTTCCCAGGCCCAGATGGCCGGCTATGCGTCCGGCCCCCTGTGAAATTTCTTCCTGTATTCCCCCATCGCTGATGAAGGCATATGTCTTGTGTGCTATCGCTTCCCCGAAACGGGCCACAAGGAAACGCTCGGCTATCGCAGCGCCTACGGCCATTGTATGTCCCTGTCCAAGAGGCCCTGATGTGTTTTCCACTCCGCGGGAAGGGTCGAGCTCGGGATGGCCGGGTGTGACGCTTCCCCATTGGCGGAACTGCTTCAGCTCGTCAATGGTGTATTTTCCGCTCAATGCGAGCACGCTGTACAGCATTGGCGACATATGTCCGGGGTCGAGGAAGAACCTGTCGCGTGCGATCCATGTCGGGTCATCAGGATCTGTGACCAGGAATGAAGAATAGAGCACGTTGGCGAAGTCTGCGCCGCCCATGGCGCCGCCCGGATGTCCGGATTTTGCGGTTTCTACCATTGAGGCCGCCAGCACGCGTATATTGTCGGCTGCGCGGGAGAGCAATTTGGCATCTAAGTCCATAATTTTTTAAGAAAAAATATGTTATATGGTTTTATTCCACGAAAGTACAATAAACTTTTCTATTTACCAAGAAATGGCCGTTACAATGCTGTGCCTCCCGGCGTGCAGGGGCAAAAAAGCCGTGGCCGTATCTGCAACAGATGCGGCCACGGCACGGTTCCGGGGGATTGCCCCTTAATTTTTAAAGGTCACGTTCATCGATAGGCATTTCGTCTACAGGGATGTCCTTGTTGACGTTGCGTGAGCCTACGACACCGTAATAGAGCAGGTATGCAAACATGGCGATGATGAGCCAGTAGCTGGTCATGTAGCCGAACGAGTTGGCCATCCAGTTCTGGATGAGTGGCATCACGCCGCCGCCTACTACCATCATCATGAATATGCCGGAAGCCTGGGCTGTGTACTTGCCGAGGCCCTCGACAGCGAGGTTGAATATGCCGCCCCACATCACAGATGTGCAAAGTCCGCAGAGCACCAGCAAAAGGGCCGACACAGGCACTTGGGCTGTGAAGAATCCGTTTCCGGCCGCGTAGGCGGGCATGTTGATGGTCAGGGTCTCAGGCAGGAAGATGGCTGCGCCGGTGAGGAAGATGGCAAGTGTTGACACGAAGATGAGCTGTGCGCGGCTCGACACCTTTCCCGAGATGATGGAAGACACAAAACGGCCAACAAGCATCAGAAGCCAGTAGATGGCAGCCACAGCGCCGCCAACTGCCACATCGCCTGTCACATCCGACAGCCAGAAGATGAGCACGCCGGGGATGCCGATTTCGATGCCTACGTAGAAGAAGATGCCGATTACACCCAGCACGGTGTGGCGGAAGCTCCATGCGCTGTGCTGGCTCTTTTCCTTGACAGCGGTCTTCTTTCCAAGGTGGGGCTCAGGTATTGACACACAGGATATCACCACAAGCGCCAGGACAAATACGCCCATGGCGATGAACAGCAGTGTGGCCACATCGGCGATAGTAGTGCTGGCTGTGATTACGCCGATAAGCGAACCGACGAACAGCGGGGTGAGCGTGCCGGCCAGGGAGTTGAGCGTACCGCCGGTCTGCACCAGCTGGTTGCCCTTGTTGCCGCCGCCGCCGAGCATGTTGAGCATCGGGTTTACTACCGTGTTGAGCATGCACACGCAGAAACCGCAGATGAATGCGCCAAGCAGGTATATCACGAAGTTGAGGGTAACTATGTCGCCGCCTACGGAGAATACACTGGTGTCAGCGCCAACGATACCCGAAAGCCACTGCAGGAACAGGCCTGCAAGGCCTACAACCATTGCCGTAAGAGCCGTCTTCTTGTAGCCTATTTTCACTAGCAGGGCGCCTGAAGGTATGCCCATGAACAGGTATGCGAGGAAGTTCATCATGTTGCCGAGCATGCCCGACCATTCATAGTTCTGTTTCCAGATTGTACCGATCGGTGCGGCGAGATTCGTTACGAACGAAATCATGGCGAAGAGGAAGAACATGGCGATGATGGCCACCATGTTGCCCTTTGCCGCTTGGGTGTTAGCTTGTTGTTTAGCCATTTGTCTAAAGTTAGGTTAAAGGTATAGATTTAGTATTTTTTGTTTGTCTTGTTATTGCCGCCCGCCGAAGATGTCCGTTCCGATCCTCACCAGGTTGCTCCCGGCCTCGATGGCCAGCCTGTAGTCATCGCTCATGCCCATTGACAGCACGTCAAAGTTGCGCAGGTCTGGGGCTGCCGCGAGTATATTCCTGTGGACTGCGGCTATGGCCGCAAAGTCGGCCGCCACCCTGCCGCGGTCGCAGGTGTTGGACGCCATCCCCATCACACCGCACAGGTGGGTGTTGGTCAGGCTCTCGAACTTCCTTTCCGAGAAATAGGACAGCAGCTCTTCGGGCGTGAACCCGAATTTGGTCTCCTCCTGTGCCACATGCACCTGCATCAGTACACGCGTTGTCACTCCGGCAGCACGGCTTTCGGCATCAATCTTTGCCAGAAGCCTTTCGGAGTCCACGCTCTCTATCATGGCCACCTTGCCTATCAGGGGACGCACCTTGTTGGTCTGCAGATGCCCTATGAAATGCCACCGGATATCCTGTGGCAGGGCGGGGATTTTCTCGGCGAGTTCCTGCACGCGGCTCTCACCGAATATCCGCTGGCCGGCCTCGTAGGCCTCCATTATCGCTGCTGCCGGGTGGAATTTCGACACGGCCACAAGCTCCACCCCCTCAGGGGATAGCTCATTGTGCAGCCGGGTTATCGTTTCCTGGATGTGCGACATGCCGTTGGTCTGTTTTGGGTTTAAGACGGCTGTCCGTCAAGCTTCACTTTGTAGACGTCCACCAGAGGCGTCTCGTTGATCGACACTATCTCATAATCTGCCATTGTGCCTTTCATGCCTTCAAGGAAATTGTCAAGTGCACCCTTGAAGTCACTGGCGGCCACGAGGATCTGTGAGATCGACTTCTTCTCTACTGCCGTACGCTCATCTATGGTGATGAATGCCACCTTTACAAGATACCACTTGTCGGCTGAATCGTCCCAGAATATTTCCGATATCTTGGTGCGTTTTACGGCCGACACCGAGAATTCGCCGCTTATATAGGGCGTCATCTCTTCGATTATCCTCGCCTCGGCCTCTGTGAACGAAAGTGCATCTACAAGATAAGGCTCTGTCACCTTCTTGATAGCACCGTTTTCCATTATCTTGTCATATCTGATTTTGCATTCAAACCAATTTGCCATTGCTCTCTATATATAATTGTCTCTTTATGTTTCCTGGATATAATATTGTAAAGCACGCCTTTCCGGGCATATCAGACGCAAAGTTAGCAAAAAATCGTTTGTACGTCAAGGAAAAAACAGATTTGATTGAAAATCACATCGGTGAGGATGCACGTTACAGGCGCTTTCCCCGGGAAGCCGTCTATAACGCCATGGATACTGCTAAAAAGAGATTGCAGCACCACGACGCCTGCGGTGGCGGCATACGAAAGGCTGTGGCGCAGATTCCCACCCCAATCTGCTTGCCGGGATGTAGTTCAGTATCTCCCGTTCAAACCTAGCTCTTCGGCGCAACAGCAATGTAATCAAAGTTAAGAGTAGGCTATGCTGTATGTTGCCACATATAATTAATAAGACTAATTAAGGCTCTGGCTTTTGCGGCCGTTGGAATATATGAGTATATTTGCGGATATGAAACATCTCTCTGCCTTTATGCTCTCATTGGTGGCGCTTGCTGCGTCCGCACGGCCAGACGGACGTGATACCGTTTCGGGGATACACGTATTGCCCCATGACTCTGTCGCGTACACGCCACCCATGTCATTGGTCTATAAGGCCGCGTACACGCCTGCACCGATGTCCGGTACGCTGTTTGGTGAGCGGCCATCGCTTACTGCGTTGGATTTGATGCCGGATGGAGGCGTCAGCATTACCCCTGGCGAGGCCGTGATCCATTCCTGGCCGTCAGGGGCGATTGTGGCCGCTGGAGGTATAGCGCATATGCCGGGCATGATGGGTGTGGAGTCCGGCTCTGTAAGTTTCATCCAGGATTTTGGGCGATTTTCGCTGTCTCTCGATGTTTCGGCCTCAAAGTACGGATACTTCCGTGGGATGGGGCGGTCGTTTGGCTTCGGAGGGTCTCTTTCATATGAAATAAGCCCAAGCTTGGGGATAACCGTATTCGGTTCATACCATACTGACGCAGGCATCACCCGGCACGCCATGATGGGCTATGTTGATGTCCCTACTTTCGGTGGGTATGTCGACTGGCGCGCCGGCGACCGTTGGGGTGTCAAGGTCGGGGCAAAGGGCTACCGGCCGTCAGGGGGCAACCGGTGGGAGGCACAGCCGATAGTCATGCCATATTTCCGTTTCAACGGCAAGGATGAGATAGGCCTCGACATCGGAGGCATCATGTACAACCTTCTGCGGAGCAATATCGGAGGCGGATGGGGCGCTGTCCGCAACCCCACGATACCGCCGCCCGTACCTTGATGTCATCCGCGTCCGGTGGCTATGACCTTCATCCTGCACTCCTTGCAGTCGAAGTCGAGCCTCCATCTGCTTTTACCCCTTATAAGGTATAGCGGCCCTTTGGCTGTATTTCCTCCGCCTTCTTTCAGGCATGCGCCCATTTCACGCCGTATGCAATGGCGGGTGGTCATTACCGTTATGTCTCCGTTTCGGGGCATTCCGGTTTCCAGCGCATACTCTATGTGGCTTGCGCCGTGTTCCCTGTAGAACGTTTCGGCCAGCTGGTTTGCCACATTGGAGTGGTAGTCCAGCCGGCTGCTTCCGGGAACGGCTGCTTCCTTGTTCTCCGTCCGCCTGTAGTCATGGCGGTGGGTTGCCTTGCGGGCGCGTACAAAGGCCTCTATGGCCTTGCGGCGCAGTTGGGTCAGCGCGCTGGCTGCTATGAAAGTGCCGCCCGGTATCGTGTCCTCGAGTGAACGCAGCCTGAATATGGTGTCGCCAAGCTTGGCCATTGCTGCCATCCTTACCTCTGCCTGCGGCTTTTGTGCCTGCTCTGGTGTGATGGCCGTATCCGACACCGTTATAGCCTCGTTGCCATAGCCGTCACGCACTCCAAGGGTTATGCGCCCCTGTTCTGTCAGGCCCAGCCTCATGTCGATGTCTATCCGGCGTTCCGCAGTCTTGCCTCGCAGCATGGCCTCCCACTCGGCGTCGCTGTTGCGCATCAGCATTGCCCCAGCAGGGATATGTTCCGTAGAGGCAGGGAATACCCTGTTGCCTTCCACCCTGTTCACCCTGAACCCGTGGAACGTCCCGCAGGCGGTCATGTAGCACAGCCCGTCGCCGTTATGGAGTGCTTCTGTTGTGTCCACTGTGATGTAGCCCTTTCCGCTGCCCTTTACCGTCCCTACAGGCACGCCGGTCGACTTTGGCGTGTCGGGCGATGATATCGGCCTTTCTGGCCTTGGCCCGCACAGGAAATAGTCGGTGAACCCGCGGTTGAAGCTTTTCGTCACATCCGGTGTGAACGTTATGGAGGCATGCCCGTGTGATGCCCGGCGGTATTTGCCGGGGTTGGCTGCCACAATCGCGTCAAGGGCCATCGAATAGGCTGCCGTAACGTTTTTCACATACCCCGCATCCTTAAGCCGGCCCTCGATCTTGAATGAGCTTACGCCGGCATCGGCCATGTCCGACAGATAGCTGAGCCTGTTCATGTCGCGTAGCGAAAGCAGGTGCTTGCCTTTTGATAGGATATTGCCGTCCCCGTTGGCCAGGTCATAGCTAAGGCGGCACATCTGGGCGCACTCGCCGCGGTTGGCGCTCCTGCCGGTAGCCACACAGCTGGCATGGCAGTCACCGCTGTAGCTCACACATAGCGCACCGTGCACAAACACCTCCAGCGGGATGTCCGTTGCCTTATGCACCGCGGCAATTTCTTTGAGCGTAAGCTCGCGGGCAAGCACTATTTGCGAAAATCCGCAGTCGGCCAGGAATTTTGCCTTTTCCGGCGTGCGTGTGTCGCACTGTGTGCTCGCATGCAGTGCTATAGGAGGCAGCTCCATCCTCAGCAGGGCCATGTCCTGTACTATAAGGGCATCTGCGCCCGCACGGTACAGGTCATGCACAAGACGTTCCACCTTGCTGGTCTCATCGTCATATATTATGGTGTTCACCGTCACGTATAGCCTTGCCCCGTACTGGTGGGCATACTCCGCCACGCGCCGTATGTCGTCAATGCTGTTGGCGGCTGCGGAGCGTGCCCCATGGCTGCTTGCACCCATATACACCGCATCTGCGCCGTGGTCAATCGCCGCAATGGCCGTTTCGGCATCGCGGGCTGGGGATAGTAATTCTAATGTACGCATACGTATTTGTCTAGCCAATTGTCCATCAGTAGGTTGGCGTGTGCGCGCCATCTTACCTCCGGTCTGTTGTCCGGATTGTCGTCCGGATAATAGTTCTCAGGTATAGAAGGGTTCAGCCCACGTGCGGCGTCCCTCCTGTACTCGCTGTCAAGTGTCATCGGGGAATACTCGGCATGCCCCGTTATGTAGAAGTCCAGCCCGTTCCTGTCAGCCATTATTGCAGCACCAGGCCCGTCAGGTGAATATGCCAGCACGGACAGTCCGCTTTCTTTTGCCGCCGCGGCCTGGTCTATCTGGCAGTGGCGGCTGTGTGGCATGAAAAAAATGTCGTCAAATCCCGACATCAGTGGACATCCAGTACCTTCTGCCGTAAGCACGTGGCGGTAGACGCCTGACAGTTTCCTTTCCAGCAGCGACTTGTCCAGCCCGTATCTTGCATACAGTCCGGCGAATGCCGCCCAGCATAGGTAAAGTACCGGGACACCGGAAGCCTCGCAGGCGTCCATTATGCCGCGGAACTCATTCCAATAGTCCACATCCTCATACCTTACACGCTCCAGTGGTGCGCCGTTGATTATCACACCGTCCATTTCCGTGAGTGGAGAATCCGCATGCGTGGTATAGAACCGTTCCAGATGCTCCCCGGAGGTGTTGCGCGACCGGTGCGAAGCCATCCTGTATAGGTGTAGCGCCGTTTCAAGCGGGCAGCGTGCCATAAGCCGCAGTATGTCGGCCTCTGCCGGTATCTTCTCAGGCATAAGGTTCACAAGAGCCACATTCCATCGGCATGGCTGCGTCTGAGGCATTTCATGTATCCGGATTCCTTCCATTTTAAGCATATCGATGGCCGGTAACCCGTTCTCCACATGTATAGGCATACTTTTCTGTCGTTTTGCTGTATATTGGTGCTTGGTGGCGAAGGGTTTATGTTGTATAGTCTCTGGAAAGGCCCTTTATCGCGATGCACATAGAAACAAAATTACGGAAATTTTTGCAACGGCATGTGGCCACATGAAGTTGTTAACGCCTTTTTAACATCTTATATGGGGCTGATATTTATGGTGTTGTAATTTTACTATGAAAATAATTGGTAAAATATTTGCAAAACGCATTACTTATGTTGTATATTTGCAATCGAAAATCAATCTTACGTCTATCCTAAAACAATTATTATCATGAAAAAGACAGATTCTTACAGAAAGAACAGGCATTTGTTCATAGATCGTACAACGGCAAGATGCAGGGCACGGCGCAATGCCGATTTTATTGCAGTATGCCAACGGATTGTAGACCGCAACGCAGCTTCGGGAATATATGTCCCTTTGCGTATGGTGTTGCGTGAGGCCCTTTCTTCTGCCGCTCCCGATTACTATATCACATACGAAGTGGCCTTGGCCAGGATATACGCCATTGCGGCCCGCAACGGACGGATTGGGTCCAGGCCGTCAATCCGCAGGATGCAGTACGCCGAGATATATAGACGTGCATGCCGGCTCAGGGAGACGTCAGCGTTTTTCGACACTATGGAAAAAGCCGTGGCCCATGTCCTGCTTTCCGGTAATGCATCAGCGTTCTTTATATCCTACGACACGGCCCGGCGCATCTTCAATTCCAGTTGCCGCTCATGTGGCAGGCTTTGTATGCCGCGTGCCTGAATGGTTTAACCTATAATGAAAGACACTCATGACCATATCAATATCCATTGACCGTATCCTGGAACAGGTATACGCGCTGTCGGCTCTGGACCGCATTACGTCCGGTAGGATTGCCGACCCACATCTGGCGGTGCTCTCCAGCGACAACCGCCCGGCCCTCCAACATGTAGTCCGTGACGCCGTGGCGCATATCGGATTGATGCTGTCCTCCCGTGCCGGCATCGTCAAGATTAGTGTCCCTGACAACGCAGACGACGGCGGCCTTGTTCGGCTTGACATCGACGGCAGTCTCGACAGTGGCATTGCCCCGTTGCTCAGGCAGCAGCTCGAACAGGCCATTGTGATGTACACGTTCCATCTCATATACATACCTTTTTCGCCCGGCAGTGCCGAGGCCATGCATTCCCGGGCCTGTTCGGCGTTGGCCACCGTCCTGTCAGTGCTCATGTCCCACAATCCGCCGAGGCTTTCACTGAACATATATTGAAACCGATAAAAAACACCTTACCGCTATGAATATCAATTTCACAACCCTGGCCCTGTGGCTCACCGGCTGCTACATGGGTGTCACCGTGGCAATGGCCGTGGATTTCGCCGCCGGGATATGGAAGGCGCGCCGGATGGGCGTCATGCGCACCTCGCGCCGTTTCAGGCAGACAGCCTTAAAGGCCGGACGGTATTTCCTGCCTATGGTATGCCTCTCATGTGTTGACATCCTTACTTTCTCATTGCTTAAAGTGCCGGTATTCACCCTGCTGATGTCCGTATTCAACATATTCTGCGAATGGCGCTCAGTGATGGAGTCGACCCACGACAAGAAAGAGATAGCACGTACCGCACAGGCCCTTGCGGCGCTTGCGCGCAACAAGGACAACCCCGTACTCGCCATCTCGGAGCTGCTCCGCCTTATCGAAGGCGGAAGCCAGGCCGGTGATTAGCCCTTTTGGCCGTCCCCGCGTTTGGGATTGCGCGGGAACCAGCCCTTTTCTACACGTTTGCGCTGTTCAAATATTTCCAGGATGCTCCATAGCGACGAAAAGGCAACCACGCCCAGTATCGTCGACCAGAACACATTGGCCACTGCCAGCGAACCCGCTATGCAGCCGAGCCCCAGCACCAGGAACCACCACCAGCACCGTGTGCCGAAGTAATACTCACCCTTTATCACAAGAGGGTGGAACAATCCTATCACAAGAAATGTGCTTAGCCCTATCGCTATGCCTGTAAGGTTATATTCCTGCAGAAAATCCATTTCAAAAAGAGTACATTGACATTTTGGTTATTTATCTGGAAGGCAGACGGCATAATCCACCGTGGCCGACACCGTGAACGCCGTTGCCGTAGTGCGCGGACGCCAGGGCCGGTTCAGATGGTAGTAGAACGAACGTTGCCTGTCCCATGACGGTACGGAGGCATTGCGCGTCTCCCCGCCGGGGATATCGCATGCAATCTCGTGTGACGACACGTGTAGCTGATGCCCCTGCATGTCGTGGTAGGTCAGCGTCACCTTTACCGCCGTGAGCCTGCGCCCGGTGTTGTTCACCACAAAAAAGGTCTCGCGCATCGACCGCAAAGGCTTGTCGTATCCGGTTATCGTCACTGCGGCTTCTGGCGTAAGCAGCGTATCGCCGCGGCATCCCTGGGCGGCCTCGGCCTGCGGGATCATCCTGCCGCGCGAAGTCTTCACACGGCGTGCGGCGCATATGGCGGTTGCCGACACTATGGCTATGGCGATGACAGCAATGAGTCTCATAGTGCGGCAGGCTCTTTTGGCAACGAAGGCTTCGGATACAGCCTGTGGCATCCCTCGATGTCGCGCGGACGCTCATCACGTGTGCCCACCGCACCGCGGTACAGGTAAGGCAACAGCCGCCATGGCCTTATAGTTATCCCGCGGTAATAGTGGCTCAGCGTGAACGTGTCCCCACCGTCCGTAAGCTCCACTATGAAGTCCTTGCCCTTTGAAAGGCCGCCGTCAGCGCCAAGTTCTGTATAAATGCTGTCTCTTATTCTCTTCTGGCGCTGGCGACGTATTGGGGTGGGTAGAAGGAGGGGGTGGGGGGATAGGAG
>VSPW01000045.1 GCA_009775535.1 Muribaculaceae bacterium | reverse complement strand
CAATACCATAATGAATTGCAAGGGTATAATTGCCGCCTTGACCCGTTGCAGGCTGCCATCGTGGCGCTGAAATTGCCGGAGCTTGAATTTGAGAATTCAAGCAGGCGCGCCATTGCGGGGGTATATGACTGCATGATTGACAATCCGTATGTCTCCAAGCCGATATATGACGGCACGGGTATATCCGTATGGCATCA
Organism: Muribaculaceae bacterium; assembly: GCA_009775535.1. Lineage (GTDB taxonomy): Bacteria > Bacteroidota > Bacteroidia > Bacteroidales > Muribaculaceae > CAG-873. The sequence continues at coordinate 11,218 of VSPW01000045.1, read as the reverse complement.
GTACGTGGTGAGGGTCAAGGACCGTGACCGTTTCCGGGATTACATGGCCGGGAACGGTGTAGAGACAGCCGTACATTATCCAGTGCCTCCTCATAAGCAGGCGTGCTATCCGGATATGAATATATTGGAATTTCCTGTTGCTGAGAATATTGCACGTGAATGTGTGAGCCTGCCGGTGTCGAGGTGCACCACTTTGTCCGATGCGGAGGATATTTCAATGATAATCAACAAATACCGCCATGGCTGACAATTATCTGGAAAGAAGGATGGAGGAATACCGTTCGGGAAAGCTTTCCTCTAGGCCAAAGGCTGTAAGGACGGTTTCCCGTGGGGAGGGTGACCTGGTGGTGCATTTCCCGAAACTGAGGGTGCTCATTGCCGGAGGCCTTGACGCTGTAGGTAGGGCCATAGTCGGGGCATTCAGGCAGGTGGATTGCCGTGTGGCGTTCTTTGATACCGATTACAGGCAGGGCAATCTTATGGCCCAGTCGACAGGATCGAAGTTTTACCATACTCCCGGACACGATTCGCTGGCACGTAACATTTCTGATATCCTTGATAAATGGGGAGGCCTTGATGTGGTAGTCAACAATATGGATGATGGCGCTGGCGATGTTTTGGCAGAGTGCATGATACGGCATAAGGCCAGTTTCGTAGATAATGAAGCTGCCTATGGCGGACGTTTCATTACAGTTTGCCGCAATACAGCGGGCTTGTTTCCGGAGGGGCTTGCCCAATATGGCATGACTGTCAATAGGGTATCCATATCTGTTGGCGATGCTGGAGTTGTGGATTCTTTTCGTGGCAGCTGTTCAGGTGTGGCACATATATGCATGTTCATTGCTTCGCCTGACAGCGGTTTCGTGAACGGTGTCGATTTTCCGGTCACGTTGCCATGATTGAAATGATTATAATAGATATTTCACTCAGGCATTAAAAAAGTAAGGCCTGTATTCCTTCTGGAGGGATACAGGCCGGTAATGGGTTTCGGGAGTAAATTACATGCGTTCCAGCACGATGAGCGTATTCCCGTTGCGGTCGTAGAGTACGGCTGAACCGTTGCGTCCGGGACGTGCATTTGTTGTCTGCTCAAGGGCAAGGAGCATAGCAGTCTCCATATTGTTGTCAGGGCAAGCCATGCGGGTGACACCCATCTGGCCGAAGCTGAGTGAGAACGCTTCGTTGGGCGATGTGTACAGGTCGCCGTTAAAGTAGTTGCATCCGGTATTTCCGTGCACCTTGTGCTCAGGCATGTCGATGAAGATATTCATTTCTTCATTGTCGATATCCTTGTCGCCGAGACGGGTTATCTTCCATTGTCCGTTGAGGAACGACATATCGGAGCGGCGCAGTGTGATGGCGTGGTGTCCTCGGGCATCATTGAGGTATATGTAGTTTACCCCGCCTTCGACAGTGGCTTCTACCTGGTATGATTTTCCGTCACCGATTACGGCGTTGATGTCGTACTGGTATTCCACGTCCTGGCACATCTTTAGTGTGGAAATCACACCGTTGAACGAGATTGTTGTGTTGTCCACGTTGAAACTGCCGTTGAGGATGTTGCAGCCGTTGGACCCGTAGAAACGGCCTGATGGTATCTCGAAGTTGACGTATGGCATCTCGTCGATTACCGGGATATCCTTTTTGCCCACCTTTACTATCTGCCATTCCCCGCTGATTTTTTCAAGGGTGGCATCAGTAGATGGGGAGGCTGTACCTTTTGCGGGTTTATTCTGTACGGGCTTGCCGGTCTGGTTGTGTCCGGTAGTGGCTGAATTATGAGTTGTTGTAGAGCCGATGTTGCCGCTGGTCGCTGTTTTTCCGGTTGTACCGCAGGATGAAATTACAGCTGCAGCAAACAGTGTAATCATTGCCGATGCTGCATAGTGGAAATTTATTTTCATTTTATGCAATTATTGATTAATAATGTTTCTTATCATATAAGACGCCTGCACCATGCCAAAGGTTTAATAAGTCAAGGAATGGCGGTGTCTATAATGTCTTTTTCGGGACTGTCGCCTGGAACTCTTTCAGGTATTGGGGTACACTGTAGGCTATGTCGATGAATTCGTTCCTGGCATATGACCTTTCTGACAGCGCTACCATATCTACAGCGAGCGGTTTTATCCCCGGCATGAATATGGCATTCGGGGAAGTGATGACGTCTTGAGCCTTGGATGCGCCGTCGCCGATGAACAGGAGTTTCTGGCTGTCCAGGAATCCGCTGTAGCTTCCGCTATCCAATATAAGTGGCTGCGGCGTCATAAGCGGGGTAAGCGAGAGGTCGTAGACGGCTGTGTAGACTTCCATGCGGCGTGCGTCAATCATCGGTGCGAACAGTGTGCTGTCGGTGATTTCTGTATCGGGGGAGAACATGGCTGCTGTGGCCAACAGTTGCAGGGTGTCTATGCCGATAAGCGGGACGCCAAGGGCATAGGCCAGTCCCTTTGCTTCGGAAAGTCCGATACGCAGTCCGGTGTAGCTTCCTGGACCTATGGAAACTGCGATTGCGTCCAGGCGCATGTCATCGTGGGCACGTAAGTGGTCCAGGCAGTGCTTTATGTATCCGCTTAGTAGCGTGGCATGGTTGCGCCCATCAAAATTTTCTAGGTGGGTGAGTATCATGCCTTCGGCTGAAAGCGCAACAGAGCACACCGAAGTGGATGTCTCGATGTTTAGGATTGTTGCCATAGAGAGGTATGGTTCTAGAATAGCCAGGCGGCTGTCACGGTCCAGTAACGGTTCTTGCCTTCGATATTTGCTGCGTGGGCGTCGCTGTCAAGAAGTTTGTAGGCTTTGGTGAAGCCAAGTCCGTATGATGCGCTGAGTTGCAGCTTCTTTATGAGTTGCAGGCCGAAACCGAAATTCCATGCCACATCGTAGGTGCTGCGCTTGGCTGCATTGGATACGGCGCGTTTGCTTGTGAGGAACGAGAAGCTCGGACCAGTGAATACGTATGGGGCAATGAAGTTGCTCACGGCAGGGAGAGACAGTTTCCATTTTACGTTGAGAGGCACTTCTATATAGTCGCAGTTCTTGTTCACGCGCTTTGAAGTGCCATCATCGTAGTTGACATAGTTGTCGGTACGGTGTACGTACATTATCGACCCGTCGACTCCGAAGCCTGTGCCAGGGAACATGAATTCTGCTGTCACGCCACCGTTGAAACCTGCGCGGTTGTCGCTGGACGCCATATCGGATGATATACTCAGCTTGTTTACGTTAAGGCCCAAACGGATGCCGGCACGGAACTGAGCCGATGCGCCGATGGCGAAGGTTGTGGCGAGGATGACTGCCAATGTAATGCGGTAGATCGTTTTCATACGTCGTGCAATATTAACAATATTAAAACTTGTGGTTCTGTGCGCAAAGTTATGAATTTTCCACGGTTTTTACCAAATATTGTCCAGATAGGGTTTAAACCTGGTTGGAATTTTTAAAATTCCAGTTATTTTCATTTATTTTGCATCTGATTTTCTTAAGGTATAGTGAAACACAGCAAATTCATATCATTTTTTGTTGCCTTTATCCTAATCGGTTGGGGGGGGCATAGTTATGCCATGTCGTTTGATCTGGATTCGATAGCAGAATGGGGAAAGTTTCCGCGTTTTGCCGTGAAGACATACCGTTGGGCGGATAAATTTTTCAATTCATACGATTCGACATATGTGGTGCCTACCGGGCAGCGTTTCAATGTGAAGTTCAAGATGGACAGCTGGCTGGATACCTATTCTTTCTACCTGGTCGATGATGTGAGCCTGCGCATGGTGTCTTTTCCGAGCACTTCGGCGGGGTTTTGGCTGTCGTATATGGCGGTTTCGGTAGGTTATGACGTGAACCTCAGCAGGTGGATAACCGGGGAGAAGAGGACGCGCCGCAGGTTTGACTTCCATTTTAACTGCGGCCTTTTCGCCGCGGAGCTTTATTATATAGGAAATGATGTGGGCACGCATATCACCCGTTTCGGTATAAAGGACAATTCATGGCCTGTCAACCTGGATTTCAACGGCATAAATACGCGTATGCTGATCTTTGATGCGTATTATTTCTTGAATAACCGTAAGTACAGTTATTCAGCGGCTTTCACATTCGGGCGCGTACAGCTCAAGAGTGCTGGCTCATTTTTTGCAGGTTTTTCCTATTGGTATCAGAAGTACAACTTCGATTTCAACCGGTTGCCGTATGAGATGAAGTCCATGCTGCCAAAGGAATGGAATTACAAGTATGCCGTACAGGCCAAGAATTATGGCTTGAAGTTTGGGTACGGGTATAATTGGGTGGTTGGACGAAATTGGGTGGTTGGTATTAGTGAATCGCCGACTATCGGGGTCAAACGTGGCTATATCAGTGTTGAAGCCAATCCGAAATGGTCGTTTTCAATGTATAATACCTTGCGTGTGTCGGGGGTATGGAATCTCCGTAAGAGATGGTTTGTAGGCATTGTTGGCAGGGTGGAGACCTCGCTCATCTATGACAAGGAGCATACTTTGCTTAACAATACGGCTGATGTCGATATCTGTGTCGGATACCGTTTCAACCTGTGGTGAGCTATTGTGCCAGGGCGCATTTGACGGCTATCGATATAACAGTCAGGATGAATGTGGCGGCAATGATGTCGGTGTCGGCGAATTTATGTGTGCGTATTGATATTGTCTTACGTGTAGGTGTTGAACTGAGGCGTACGGAGTGTCTGCACGCCCATTTCCATGCCATATAGCACAGCAGTCCGGCTAATGTCCCGATCACAGCTCCTGCAAGCAGGTCGCCAGGATAGTGTACGCCAAGGTATATGCGTGAGTAGCAGTTGCCTATAGCCCATAGAAAGAGTATGATGGTGAGCCTGCGCATGGGAAGGGCCAGTGATATTATTGTGGCGAAGGCGAATGTGTTGGCGGCATGGCATGAAGGGAATCCGTAGCGCCCACCCCTGTATCCGTTTACGGTGTGTACGAGTGCGCTTATGGGGTTTTCCATATTTGCCGGGCGCAGCCGCTCTACGGCCGGGCGTATGTGGGTAGCGCATACCTGGTCGGCTATGGTGACGGCTGCTATGGTTGCAACCAGCATCAATAATCCTTTCTGCCATCCGTAGCGGTGTATCAGTACAGCCAGTGTGGCTGCATACAGGGGAATCCATACCCACCGTCCGGAAAATGTGTACATGAACTGGTCGAGCAAGTCCAGATGCAGGCCGTTGAATAACAGGAATATCTGGGTGTCTATTTGCTGCAGGGTTTCAATCATCGTGCGTCAAGGTCGTTGTATAGGTTTTGGAGGAATGCTTTTGTCAGTTGGGCTATGGAGTCATTGCCGCTTATGGTTTCCCCGTTTTGTGTTGATATCACGGCATGTAATCCATTGTCGGTCACCATTGCCGCGAAATCGGGTTCGGAAAAGAATGCATATTGCGGCGCACCCGGCTGGAGCATGTCGTGGCTTAGGGGGAACTGTGAGTGGCCGATGCCTAATAGTGAGAGTAGTGTGGCGGCAATATCGCTTTGTGATGCAGGCGTCGTTATCTGCATCGGTGCTGCATGGGATACTGCCCCTCCGGTGAGCACCAGAGGTATGCGGTGGCGCTGCAGCGGGTCTGAGAGATCACGCGGGTATGCTCCGTAGTGGTCAGGTACAAGTACCACAAGCGATTGTTCCCATCGGCTGGAATCAGACTTTAGAAATCTGATGAATTCTCCCAGGCATTTATCTGTGTATGCGAATGCCACGGCGCGTTTGTCGGGGAAAGGTGCAGAGTAGGGCACTTCAAACGGTTCATGGGAACTTGAAGTCTGTATCACCCTGAGCATCGGGTTGCCATCACGGGGGACGGCGTTTATGTCGGCTTCCATTCGGGCAAACACTTTGTCGTCGTGCGCACCCCATTTGCTTAGGCGTTCGGAGAGGGGAAAGTCATTGTCGGATATGACTTTTCTAAATCCGGCAGACATAAGGTAGGCTTTCTGGTTGACGAAGTTGATGTCGCCTCCGTAGTAATATGCTGTTTCGTATCCGGCAGAGTCACGGAGTGTACCAGCTATTGACGGGAGGCGGTCGGTCTTGTCGACAAATTTCATTATGGATGTTGTCGGTTGGGCCGGGTAGCCGCTGAGTATTGCCGGTATCGCGCGGTCGGTGCGGAAGCTGCTGGAATAGAAATTGGTGAATGTCACCCCTGTACGGGCTATGGAGTCGAGTTGCATGGCCACTGGTTCTCCGCCAAGTGATGGCATCAGGTGGGATGAGAAGCTTTCCAGTATAATTATGTATATGTCAGGATGCATTCCTTCAGGTATCAGTTTCAGGCGTATGCTGTCGGCTGATGTGGTGCGCGCAGGTGATAGCTTGTCCAATTGTGCCTGTAGTGAGCCGTTTTCTTTAAAGAACCGGAATTGGCAGCCGAAGGAGTTCTGGTGGGTGGCAGAATACATGAAATTGAACAGTGGGTTGACTGATGCATGGTTCAGCCGTTGGTCCTGGCTGAAGTATGCCCTTGACGGGTTCATAGTGGATACAGTGAATCCGCCTCTTATCGGGATGAACAGTGCAGCTGTAAATATGGTCAATATGGCTGAGGTCAGCCATTTGCGTGCGGGTGGCATGAGTGTAACCCTATTTTCACACCACCGTAGTGCACGGCCTGTGGCAAACGTGAGCAGTATTGCCACGGCTGCCGCGGCAACAGGTATCCACCATTGGGTAGATGCCATTGCTGCTGACGGGGATGATGTGAAGTAGAATATGGGTGTGGTGTCAAGCTTGAAGTTCCAGTATCCGTACAGGGCTGTGTCGAGCATCAATGCCAGGATGATGACGGCCGCGCTGAAATACCGGTATATACCTACTGCCGCTTTCAGCCATCGTGCATGCGTCCATACGGATGCAATTAGAAGCAGGGCAGGTATTATTGTCAGGTATGCCGACATGGACAAGTCCATTGAAAGACCGTGGGCGAGTACGGATGCGGTGTCTGCAAATCGGTACATTCCGTGGTAGAATCCCATGAATATGAGTTTCCCGACCATGAAGAGTGACACATATGCCGCGAATGTTATGATGAGGCGGGCTATCCTTGATTTCATAAATTTAGATGATGCCGTTATATGTGCAAAGGTAGTCATTATTAATTACATGCAGACTCCACTTTTGTTAAAATTTAAAATAGGGCAAGTGTTTCCTGAACCGTATGCAGCCCTCTAATGTTAATTTATTTAGAATTTCAAAACTTCAACAATTTATAAAGATGAAAGCATTCAGTAGATTTCTTATCGTACTAGGAACTGTGGTACTGGCTGCCACGAGTGTCAACGCGCAAAAGCCGATAGACTTGCGCCTGAGTTATGGCGGTTACACGCAGATGGACGCGACCGACTGCCATGATAACTGGAGTGATGTGAACAATGCGTGGGGAGCGCTCAATGCCGAGGTGAGCTTCAACCTCACCAACAAGTTCTCTCTTGGCCCGTCGTATACATTTTCAAGCACTACAGCCGGTGACGGCGCGCACAAGAGCAACATCGCCTATCATGCCATCATGCTCAACGGCCGTTACAAATACTGGAAGAATTCAATTGTAACGCTGTATGGACATTTAGGCCTTGGTGTCGTTGTGTCGCATATGCAGCCGCGCCATGAAGATGCGTATAATTGCACTTATTTCGGTGTGCAGGTGGCTCCACTTGGTGCAGAGGTGGGCATCGGAAGCGGATTCTCGCTATATGGTGAGCTAGGTTTCGGAGCACAGGGATTGCTGCAGGTTGGTTTCAAGTATACCATATAGACCTGTACGGTATCGCGGCGTCTGTCGCATGATACAAAGCTCCGTCCTGTTGGTCTGAATCCGATCTCAGGGCGGAGTTTTTCCGCGTCTTCTAGCAGGCGGCTGTTCATAAGGACCAGAGAGCCGTCTTCCGGTGTGGCAACGGTTTTCTCCAGGTTGCGCATGCGGTCACCGAGGTAGAAGTTTACGGTGTAGTAGCGCATTAGACGGTCATCGATGAAGGAATATATTGTTCCTTCCGGTGACATGTCCTTTATTTCTTTTGCTGCGTGTATGTTGCTGCGGGGATTGAGCATCAGGGGCTGTACGGTGGACATGAAAAGGAGATACATTGATATTAGGGTCACGGCCGATCTCAACAGGGGCTGCATCGGGCGCAGGATTGTGAGTGTCGCAATACCGGTGATGCCAGGAAGAAGCATGAATGCCCATTCCCACCATGATATGTCGCCATTGGCCAGGTAGCCGACCATTACGGCGGATTTGCCGTGTATGAAATCCCCGGCGCCGCAGCGCAGGGCTATAATGGCTGTGGTGGCGGTTATTGCGAGCACTGAAATTGTGGCGGCGTATGCGTTTACGGCCTTTGACCTGCGCTGTATGAGCCATTGGCTCATCATGACTAGCCCGAAGGCTACAAACGGGTATGCCGGCAGGACGTATACGCTCCTTTTGCTTGAGGGCAGGCAATAAAAGCCTATGATGATAACTGCCGACAGTAGCGCAAGAAGGGCATCGGGCCTAAGTTGTGATGGCATAAGCCGGCCTTCTATACGGTTGCGGCGTCTTATGGCCGCTGCGGCAAAGGCTGCAAATATGGCTAGGATGGTATATGGTGCGATTCCCCATATTACGGATACTATTGGATACCACCATGGGTTGACGTGGCTGTCGTAGGACATTGTGCCTGTCATCCGGCCTATGTTCTCTTCCCACGCAAGTTCCAGGAATGAACTGCCGCCCTGCTGGTATGCGGCGTAGTACCATAGTGCCGGTATGGCCATGGATGCTATGGCGATGCCTGTCATCTTTAATAGTGTGGCAAAAAAATTGTGTCGCCGGAAAAGGCGGTATACGCCTACCACAAGGCATGGAAGCAGTGAGCCTACCGGGCCTTTTGTCAATACGGCGCATGTCATGAGCAGGATGGCCGCGGCTACGCGCAATGCCTGTCTTTTGCGGCTGAATCCTTCGTTGTCCAGAAGGTATATCGAGCCTGCCGTGAAGAATGTAAGCAGCATGTCGACACGGCATATTACGGCATTGCGGAATAGCTCGAATGTGGTGAGTGTGACAAGTGCGGTAAGTGCTGCGGTGAGGCTGTCGCGCCGTCGGGCCACCCAGTTGAATGTCATGGCTACGAGTGCGAGGGCTGCCAGCGCTGAAGGTAGCCTTGAGGTGTATTCTGTCACTTCCCCTCCGGTTATTTTGGAGATGGAGGCTATACACCAAGCCAGCATGGGAGGCTTGTAGGGTATGTCGTGGCCGTGTGATTCGGGTAATATCCAGTTTCCGCTCTCAAGCATGGACACCGCCACGATGGCTTCACGTGGTTCACCTTTGGTATTATAATGAGTCCTTGAACCCCATGGGAGCAGGATTATGGCGGCGATAAGCATGACAGCTACACGGTAGCTTTGCCGGGCTTTGTTTTCCATGTTGTGTATGATCTGGTTTTTTTTATTTTGATTGGTCTGGCGGTTTTGAGAGTCTGTCACCATTCAATGGTTACGGCGGCAGAGGCTATTTCCACCCCTAGGGGCGGGGTGAGCTTGGCAAGTGTTACCGAGCCTCCTTCTATCAATGGGAAACGGCGGCATAGGGCATCTCGTACCCTTCCTGCCGCATGTTCAAGCAGGGCTGACGGTATGGACATTTCACGGCGTGCAGTTTCGATGACTTCGCCGTAATTGAGAGCATGGGATATGTCGTCGGTGGCGATTGCCTCCAATGATGGGTAGCGTAGCGAGATTGACAGCTCGAACGTGTTGCCTACACGGCGTTCCTGCTCCATTACGCCATGGAATGCACGGAGACGTAGCCCGTTGACACTTATTGTGGTTGTGGTCATTTCCGGATGTCATTTCCGGCGTTTGCGCCGGTTTGTTTTCTCTCTCTTGTCTTTTTTCTTTCCTGTACGGCGTGACAGCGCTTCAGCTACGCTTATGGCTTCGCCCATGGAGTCTCCTTTCTTTGACGGACGCCCATTGTCTTCGACAAGTACGAAGTCAAGCATACGCTTGTTGATGTCGGCACGTGCGACTTGTACGGTCACCATGTCGCCAAGGCGGTAGCGGTTGTTGTGGCGTCGACCTACGAGGCAGTAGTTCTTTTCATCAAAGTCGTAATAGTCATCGGCAAGGTCGCGCATCGGTACTAGTCCTTCGCATTTGTTGTCGTCAAGTTCGACGTACAGACCCCATTCGGTCACGCCTGATATGACGCCGGAGAATACTTCCCCGAGACGGTCGGCCATGTATTCGACCTGCTTGTATTTGATGGATGAGCGTTCGGCTGTTGCCGCTAGCTGCTCCATCTCGCTTGAGTGCTTGCATTGGTCCTCCAGCTTTTCGAGGTTGACGCTGCGGCCTCCAGCCAGATAGCGTTCAAGCAGGCGGTGTACCATCATGTCGGGATAACGGCGTATAGGTGACGTGAAGTGCGTGTAGTAGTCGAAGGCAAGTCCGTAGTGTCCGATGTTGTTTACGGAGTAGGCGGCCTTTGCCATGGATCGTATGGCCAGGGTTGAGAGCAGGTTCTCTTCCGGAGTGCCCTTTATGTCGGCGAGCATGCGGTTTATGGATGTGTTGACTTCCCTGGATGATCCGGATGTCTTGACTTTGTATCCGAAGTTGCGGGCAAGCGCCGAAAGGTTGGTGAGTTTGGTGGCATCGGGCATGTCGTGTATGCGGTATGGGAAGGCTTTAGGCTTTTTGCGTCCGGCCGGTTTGCCTATTACGGTGGCTACGGTGCGGTTTGCAAGCAGCATGAACTCCTCAATGAGTTTGTTGGCGTCTTTTGACACTTTGGTGTGTACGCCTATCGGGTGTCCGTTTTCATCGATGTCGAATCTCACTTCTGGACGGTCGAACTCTACGGCTCCGCCTTCAAAACGTTCGCGGCGCAGTATCTTTGCCAAGCGGTCGAGTGTAAGTATCTCATCTCGGAAATCGCCTTCTCCTGTCTCGATGACGGCTTGTGCTTCCTCGTAGGTGAAGCGCCTGTCGGAACGGGTGACGGTGCGTGCTATATGTGAATTTATGACCTGCGCGTTCTCGTCCATCTCGAATATGCAAGAGAATGTGAGCTTGTCTTCGTCGGGACGCAGGGAGCATATCCCGTTGCTTAGGTGCTCGGGAAGCATAGGGACTACGCGGTCGACAAGGTATACGGATGTGGCGCGGCTCTGTGCCTCACGCTCAATGATTGAGGAGGGTGTGACGT